>CAZAHQ010000311.1:0-5171 GCA_964484415.1 uncultured Acidobacteriota bacterium
GACCTGAGTCGAACGATGAATGTCGGAGATCTGGACGACGCGTAGCCGATCGAGCGCGCTCGGCAGTCTCGGAATCGGAACTGTGAGCCTGCGAACCTCGAGCCAGGTTGGTTCGATCGCGACCGCGTACGCCGCGGTCGGCACCACGACCGAGCCGCCCAACGCAAGGCTGCTGAGTTTCATGAACTCACGACGATTCACGCCGGCCCCGTTCTCCCCCAGCCCAGCAAGACGGTATGCCGTCACCCCGAGCGTGGCAAATGACGATTCTGTTTAGTTTGTATCGCTCCTCAGGGAATCTCGGGGAGCATCGGGTCGCGTAGCGTCGTGACCGGTTGCGGGGCTGTAACGCGGCCGATCGTTTGCAAAACGCGCGCGGTTTCGGGGGAGAGGCCCCCCATGATCGCGACGGTGCGTCCCGCGAGTCGATCGAAAAACCCCGCCTCGCGGCGCATCAACTTGACCGTGTAGCGGCCGTCCGGGTCGATCTTCGCCAGGGTAGCGGCACCGCGAATCGCGTCGTAAACGCCGCCCACCTCATCGATCAACTTACGCGCCAAAGCATCGCGACCGGTCCAAACGCGTCCGTGCGCCAGCGGCTCGAGCTGATCGAAGCTCATTCCGCGGCCTTGAGCCGCCTTGCCGACAAAGTCGTTGTAGATCCGATCGAGCATCGCGTTCATACGCTCGGTGCCGTGCTCGTCGTAAAGCTCTTGTGTCGAGTAGAACTTGCTGCTCTCACCCAGTGACACACCGCCCCACCGCATCCCGACCTTGTCCGACCAGAACTGACTCGTGACCATCTTTCCCGAGAACACTCCGATCGAACCGGTGAGGGTGGCCGAGTCGGCGTAGATCTTGGATCCCTGCATCGAGATGAAGTAGCCGCCGGAGGCGGCGTAGTTGCCCATGCTGATCACCACCGGTTTCGCTTGCTTGACCAGTTCGACCTCGCGCCGAATCAGGTCGGAGGCGACATAAGAGCCACCGGGGCTATCGACGCGTAGCACCACCGCCGCCACATCGCTGTCTTCTTTCGCACGGCGCAACTCGTCCACCACGGTATCGCTCCCCATCGATTCGCCGGAGAGCGGGCTGTTACCAGAAGGACCGCGGGCCACGCCACCGACGGCATAAACCAACGCGATCGACGTGCCGCCCGAGGTGTGTGGACGACCTTCATCGAGATAGTTCTGGAGCGAAACGAACGGCTCATCGCGCCCCGCTTGCTTGACGATCTCATCGCGCACTTCATCGCGGTACTTCAGTTCATCCACCAGGCCGAACTGCTTCGATTCAGGGCCGGTATAGGGCCCTTTGTCGATCAACTGCTGGACCTTCTCGGCCGGGAGCTTGCGGCCTTTCGTGATCGACTCGACCAGCTCGGCATTCAGCGACAGCAACAGTTGCGTCGTCGCCTCGCGGTGAGCCGCCGTGTAGTCGGTCTCGGTGTAGGTGTTGGCCGCGTTCTTGAACTCTTTGCGCTGGCCGAACTGCGGCACCACGCCGAGCTTGTCGAACATCCCTTTCACGAACGGCGTTTCGACCCTCAACGCCACCAGTCCGATATCGCCGGGAGGCGACATGTAGAGCTTCGAGCAGGCAGTGCCCAGCATGTAAGCGCCGTTTCCACCGCTGAACTCGCCCGCCGTTTCCATGTAGCACGTCACCCACTTGCCGCTCGACTTGAATCGCTCGATCGCGGCTCGCACCTCTTCGTTCTGCGCCCAACCCAATTGCGGCGCGCCGATCTCCACGAACACTCCATCGATCCCCGAATCGGACTGCGCCTGAGTCAATCCATCGACGATGTCGCGCAGGTCGATCTGTTCGGGATTGGCAAAGCGGGAGAATGGATCGTCGGCTTTGAGTTCCGGGATGGCACCATCCAGCCGCAGTGACAAAACCGGCGTGTGGCGCCACGGCGCCGCACCCTCGCCCCCCGTAAAGGCCCAGATCGCGACGAGAGCGATACCCATGGCGAGCACGACGAACAACAGGATCAGGATCACGGCCCAGCGGGCGGAAGAACTCATGTGAGAACCTCGAACAGGGGCGGAAGGGGTGCAAAGGCACTGGAAGTCAGTTCAAGTACGGAGCGACCTGGGGATTCTATGGGGCGCAGCGTGCGGATGCCCGGACCATCGGATTGACCAGCGGGACCCCTCGCCGTAAGAGATGTGCACAACCCGATGCGCCCCGTCCTCCTCGCGCTGACGGCGGCCGCCGTATGGGCCGCTGTTCCTGCCTCCTCGGCAGGGACCGGGCAAAGCTCTGTCCTACACCGGGCGTGCGCGCAATTGTCCGGTTTGGCCGATCCCCTCGCAGCGGCCGCGTCATTGGAGGGTGTCCCAGAGCCTGAGCGTCGCGATCGATTGATCGAGATCTTGCGAGCCGGGGCCGCGGCGCAGGCTGCGCCGGTGCTGAGAAGTCTGCGCGAACAGGGGAGCGGCCGGTTGGAACTGATCTGGTCTGCCGGCGTGGTCTGCGGTGAGGCACCGGCCTCGGCGTGGGCCCTGATCGAGCGGCTTCCGCAGATCGACTCGGTGTTCGACGATGCGTCGCAACCCGACGCGGCGATCGACGACGCCGGCGATGCACCCAACGCAGCCATCCCACCCGAGTCTCCATTGGTGTCGCTGCGGGTTCCCGAAGTCTGGGGACGCGGTCTCACCGGCAAGGGGGTGGTGGTGGCACTGCTCGACACCGGCGTCGATTTCGGTCACGCCGATCTCGCCTCGTCGATCTGGATCAACGCCGACGAGATCGCCAGCAATGGACTCGATGACGACGGCAACGGCTTCATCGACGACTGGCGCGGTTGGGATTTTGCCAGCAACGATAACGATCCTACCGACAGCGCGGGCCACGGCACGAATGTCGCGGGTCTGATTGCCGGCAACGGCCAGAGTGGCAAACAGACCGGCGTCGCACCGGGTGTTCGACTGATGGTGATTCGTCGCGGCACGACCGAATCGTCGCTCTGGGCCGGCAGTCAGTACGCGATCGTCAACGGCGCGCAGATCCTCAATCAATCGGTGTCATGGAAATGGAGCTTCACACCGCGGCCCGATTACAGTGCGTGGCGGCGACAAGCCGAAACAGAACTCGCAGCCGGCCTATTGCACGTCAACAGCGGCGGCAACACCGGCAATCAACTCGCGACCGAACCGTTGCCGTACAACGTGGCGGCGCCGGCGAACTGCCCTCCGCCATGGCATCACCCGTCACAGTCGCCGCAAGCCGGCGTCAGCAGTGTGATCGCCGTGGGGAATGTCGACGCGCGCTCACTCGCGATCAGCGCCACGTCCCCTTGGGGCCCGGCCGAGTGGACCGACATCAAAGCGCATCGCGACCCCGGTTATCCGTGGGCGATGCTGTCTCAACACCAGGACTACCCAACTTGGAACGGTGGCAACGGCCTCACCAAACCAGACCTCGTGGCGCCCGGCGATTTCTCTCAAACCACCAAGCTCGGCGGAGGCTATGTGCAGTTCGACGGGACGTCGGCTGCGGCTCCGCGGGTTACCGGGATCTTGGCGTTGATGAAACAAGCGGTACCGTCTGCGACGCCTGCCGATCTCACGCGCGCACTGCTGACCTCGACGCGCGACCTTGGGCCGGTTGGCCGTGACAATCGTTTCGGAGCCGGCTTGCCCGACGCACTCGCTGCGGTCGACGCTTTGGGACCATCGGTACGCGTGGTTGCGGTACAAGCGGTCGATCCAGGCGCGCCCCGCGGCGATGGTGATGGCGGAATCGATGCCGGCGAGATCGTGACGCTCAACATCACGTTGCAAAACACGTCGACGTCGCCGCTGGGGCGGCTCGACATGGTGCTTTCGGCCGAGAGCGTGGCGATCGTACGCGACAGCTTCGCGCAGATCGGTTCACTGGGAGGAGCGGCCAGCAGCTCTCCGAGCGAGCCGTTCCTGCTGGAACTGCCTGCGGGTACTTGCAATCAAACCGCGCTCTTGTCGTTGGAGATCCGCGACGGCTCTCGAACGCGCATCGAGCCGATCCGGTTGGCGGTAGGAACCGAGACGCGCACGGCGCTTTTGGAAGATGACTTCGAGATCGATCGTGGCTTTGCTGTTTCGGGCACCGCGACCGGCGGTGCCTGGGTTCGACAGGTGCCGGTGGCCACCATCAAAGACGGCGCGCCTGCCAATCCAGGTGATGACAACACCGCGGGAAGCGGCAGCATTGCGTGGATCACCGGAAACGGCGCGACCGACCCTGATGCTGCCGATGTCGACGGTGGTCGCACGCAGCTCACATCGCCGACGCGCAACACCACAGGCTATGCGCGCGTCGAGCTTTCTTTCGCGCGCTGGTTTTTCGGTAACGATGGGGCGGGAGAGGATCACTTCACGATCGAAGCGTCGAACAACGGCACCGCTTGGACGCTGCTCGAGGATGTCACCGCCATCGACAATCTCTGGCGAGCCCGCCGTCTTGTGCTCTCCGATCTGTTCACGCCGGGGAGTGCGACCCGCATCCGCTTCAGCACAGAAGATGCAATCGCCGACGACACCGTCGAGTCAGCACTCGACGATGTCTCATTGAGCGGTTTTTCGCTGACCTGTACACCGTTCACGATCGCGCCTGTGAGCAGTGGTGCCGTAGGCGCCACACTTCGCTTGTCGCGTGTCGACGGTGGGCACCTGCGCTTGGCTTGGGATCCGCCGTCGGCTGCAGGTGGGATCGATCCACCAAAGGGATATCGCGTCACCCGTTCGCCCTCTGCATCGAGCGGATTCGCAGAGATGGGCCGCCCGGTGCAAACACATTTCACCAGCGTCAACGGGTACAGCGGCGCCCCTGGATCGATCGCGTACTACTTGGTCGAGTCGTTACCCTGACAGTGCCCACCTAGCCGCGGACCATGGCTGCATCTGCGGTGGCCCAGCGTTCCAATGCCCGACGCAGATCGTCCGGTCGGATCGGCTTGGTCAGGTAGTCGTCCATACCGGCGGCGAAACACCGTTCGCGGTCGCCCTGCATGGCGTTGGCGGTGAGTGCGACGATCGGGACACGGACACCCTCGGGCTCGCTGCGACGAATTTCGGCGGTGGCCTCGAAGCCATCGAGTTCAGGCATTTGGCAGTCCATCAGGATCAGATCGAAGCGCGTTCGCAACGCTGCATCGACCGCTTCACGACCGTTGT
>CAZAHQ010000312.1:0-5142 GCA_964484415.1 uncultured Acidobacteriota bacterium
GATGAATCGACTGGTCGAAGGGTACATCGAGTGGCAGGGCGACATTCAGCGCCGAATCACCGGAGTCTTGGTATCGGACCGCGCCGGCGACACCACAGCCTACGCTCTGTCCGGCCTGGAAGATCGCGGCGAGATGTTCTTGGGAGCGGGTGCCGCCGTCTACGAAGGGATGATCGTCGGAGAGAACTCCCGCAGCGACGATCTCGACGTCAACGTCGTCAAGACCAAGAAGCTCACCAACATGCGGGCCAGCGGCGCGGACGACGCCATTCGACTGACGCCACATCGGACGCTCAACCTGGAGCAAGCGTTGGAGTTCATCAACGATGATGAGCTGGTGGAGGTAACGCCCCAAACGATCCGTTTGCGCAAGAAGGTGTTGGGTGCCAGCCAGCGCGATGTGCTCCGCAAGAAGGCGCTGAAGGGTTAGCCGACAACTGGCCGGCGATACCCCTCGATCACTCGATTTCGAGCGCGGTCAGCGCGACTGTGACGCGGTTGTCGTGTGCCGGGCTCGCTTGTTCTCGTACATCCGGCGGTCCGCAACGGCGAGCAGCTCCTGCAGGTTGGATCCGTCGCTCGGGAAACTCGCCCAGCCGACGCTCAACCCGACGTTCAACTCGACGCCGATCGAAGAGGGAATCTGCCACGCGCCGATCTGCTGCTGTAGCGCCAACAAACGGCTTTCACTGAGCTGCGAGTCGGTGGCCGGCATCACGATGACGAACTCGTCACCGCCCCAGCGGCAGACGATGTCACCACCGCGGAAGGCGGCCTTGAGGCGCTCACCCAGGCGGCGTAGGACCTCGTCCCCGATTTCGTGCCCATACCGATCGTTGATTGGTTTGAAGCGATCCAGATCGAGCACGGCGAGCCCAACGGGAACGCCGGCGCGGTTTGCCGTTTGGAGCAGGTCGTCCAGGTGCGAGAACAGGTATCGCGCGTTGAAGAGTCCCGTCAGACCATCGGTCATGGCGCTCGACAGCGCCCGTTCATAGCTGCGAGTTTTTTGAATCGAGTGTGCTGCAAGCGCCGCGATGCGCTCGATCACTCGTGCGTGTTCCGCGCTCAACGGCTGTTCGTGGGAAGCGATCAACGTGATCGCGCCGATGCAGTTGTCATCAAGCAACATCGGAACAGAGAGCACACGCGCTGAGGTACCCTGCTCCGCGAGGCCCAACGCAGCCGACTCGTCGCGCCAGTCTCCATTCATGACCGTGCTACCGGTTTGCACGGCGCGGCCTGTCACGCCTTGCCCCGGCGTAACCCGTTTCTCATGAAACGCCTCGGCGCGCGCCCCGATTGAGTAACGAACACCGAGCGGGCCTTCCCCATCAGCGCTGAGGAAAACCGCCAGTGTATCGAGTGGCACCAATTCCACGATTCGACCGGCGACGATATCGATCGCTTGAGCGAGTTGCAGTGTACTGGACAGTTCGCGAGCCGCTTCGACCAGGACTTGATCCTCGCGACGCGCCGCCGAGATCGAGTCGAGGGCGCCCAGTGTCACGCCTCCCTCGAAAAGCGAGCGCGCGTGCTCGCGCTGCATCGTCGCGATCTCCTCAGTGCCGCCGACTCTCGGTGCATTCACCGCGTCAGCGGCGGCTTTGAGCGTGACCGCATGTGACGCGAACAGTTCCACCAACGCAGGGTCGTACTTGCGCCCGGACTGCTCTCGCAGGTGCTCGATTACCTTTGGCAGCGAACGCCCTGGTGTGTGGCTGGCGCCCGAGAGCAACGTATCCACGGCATCGGCCACCGAGACGATCCGTGCACCCAACGGGGTTGCGTCCCCTTTCAACCCTTCGGGATAGCCGGTACCGTCCCATCGCTCGCGGTGGTAACGGACCAATGGCACCACCGGGTACGGGAAGTTGATCTGCGAGAGGATCTCGGCGCCAATTCGAGGATATGTACGCAGCTTGGCCATCTCGGCGGGCGTCAGCGACACCGGCTTGTTCAGGATGTAGTCGGGAATCGCCAGCTTGCCTACCTCGTGCAGCAGAACTGCGGTGCGAATCGCCTCGACGGTTTCGTCGTCGACCCCGACGAGTTCGGCCAAACCAACCGCGTAGGCTTGTGCGCGACGCAAGTGGCCGGATGCGGTTTGACTCCGCGCGTCGATCGCGGCTGCGAGCGCTTCGATCGTCTTCAGATGCAGGGCATTACCTTCGAGCAGTTTGTTGCGCTGAGCATCGACACGCCCGAGGAACACGCGATAAGTGACGTACGTCGCTACAACCAGCGGAGCCGAAAACAACAACGCAGTCGCCGCCAGGCCGTTTTGGATCAGCACCGCCAAGACACCCGCAGCACTGGCGCCGGCGAGGAAGCTCAACACGGTCCAGAGGTAGTTCTCTTTCCACAGCCTCCTGAAAGGCAGCCGGCGCGCCGACGCGGTGAGCGATGCGACCAGCATGCTGTTGACCAGCCAATGGACGATCCCCATGGCGGCCAGGGGAAGGATCATCTGCAGCAGTTGTGGCGGACCTTCACGACGCAGCCAGAACCATCCGAGCACCCACTGGTACGACAAGCCCGCCAACGCTACCGAGATCGTCATGACGGCCGCAGTGGAGCAGACCGACAACCAACGTTTGGTGTTGCGGTAGGTCGATATGAACCCGTCGGTTGCTGCCAACAGCGCAGCAGGCGCAGGCCCGTACAGAAGCACTACCAAGAACACGCAGGCATCGGTGAGCGATAGCAGCGACTGCAGCCCTGGGATTCTCAACGACACGAAGCCGAGAAGAAGCGTGATGCTCGTCAGAACGGCAAGGCCGAGCCACGAATCGAACGGATTGGAGAGCAGTTGATAGACACACCACCACGCGGCAACCACACCGGCCGCGATGACGGTCGTGAAGAGCGCCTGTCCCCTGCTGTCGAGCGGCTTGATCAAACCCCGAAACTCCTCGGCTCTAGCGGCTTTCCTCGCTGATTAATCTTGGCAAATACAGCCGCGACGCAAGGCGCAATGAGTTCCGGCACCGCTCTCCCCCGCTCCGTTTTGGTACACCGATGGCGCGCACACCCTGGGGGCCGACTCCACGGACCAGATCAACCTATCGCGGAGCACTACGGACAGGTGCGCTCCCCGGCGTAACCAGGTAGGCTTCTCAGCCTTTTTTGGAGGTACCCGTGGAACTGCTTCCGATTGCGGACCAAAGCGTCGTGGCCCTGCATTTCACCCTCTTCAACCAAGGGGGAGAGACCCTGGACACGACCATCGGCAATGACCCGATCGTTTACCTGCACGGTTTCGGTCAGTTCATCCCGGGCCTCGAAACGGCACTTCAGGGACGGCGGGCGGGAGACAAGTTCGTGGTCACGGTTTCGCCAGAAGAGGGGTTTGGGAAACGCGAGGGAGAAGGGCCCAAGCCCTACCCACGCGACGCCTTCCCTCCCGACCTCGAACTCGAACCAGGCATGGAGTTCACGGTCGGCGACGATGACGACGGTGACCCCTTGATCGTGTGGGTCACAGAGGTCACCGCCAACGAGGTGTTCGTCGATATCAACCACCCACTCGCAGGTGAAACACTGACCTTCGATGTCGAGGTGCTTTCGGTGCGACCCGCTACTCGTCAGGAGTTGGAGCACGGACACGCTCACGGACACCACGGTCACAACCACTGAGCCTCAGGAGCACCACCCACCATGGCACCCGAATTCATCTATTCGATGCAGGGGCTGAACAAGGTCGTTCCGCCACAACGCCAGATCCTCAAGAACATCTGGTTGAGCTTTTACTACGGCGCCAAGATCGGCGTGCTCGGCGCCAATGGTGCCGGCAAGTCTTCGTTGCTGCGGATCATGGCCGGCGAGGACACCGCCTTCAACGGCACCGCCGCGGCCGCCAAAAACATCAAAGTCGGCTTTCTGCAACAAGAGCCCAAACTCGATCCCGATAAGACGGTCCTCGGCAACATCGAAGAAGGTGTGGCGGAGATCAAGGCGCTGCTCGATCGCTTCAACGAGGTTTCTGACAAGTTCGCCGAGCCGCTCGAAGACGACCAGATGAACAAGCTGTTGGAGGAGCAGTCTCGACTGCAGGATCAGATCGATGCCGTCAATGGGTGGGATCTGGATACCACGCTCGAGATCGCGATGGATGCGCTGCGCTGCCCGCCTGGCGATCAGACGGTCACCACGCTCTCGGGGGGTGAGAAGCGCCGCGTTGCGCTCTGCCGCCTGTTGCTGCAAAAGCCCGATCTGCTCTTGCTCGATGAACCGACCAATCATCTCGACGCCGAGTCGGTCGCGTGGCTCGAGCACTATCTTCACGACTTCCCAGGCACCGTCGTCGCTGTCACACACGATCGTTACTTCCTCGACAATGTTGCCGGCTGGATTCTGGAACTCGACCGCGGCGCCGGCATCCCATGGGAGGGGAATTACAGTTCTTGGCTGGACCAGAAGCAGAAGCGGCTCGAGCAAGAGGAGAAGCAGGCGTCTGCGCGCCAAAGAACGCTTTCGAGGGAACTCGAGTGGGTGCGGATGGCACCTCGTGCACGCCAAGCCAAGGGCAAAGCGCGTCTGAACGCGTACGAGAAGCTGTTGCAGGAAGAAGGCGAGCGTCTGCCCGAGCAGGTCGAGATCTTCATCGCTCCGGGTCCTCGCCTTGGCGATCAAGTCGTCGAGTTGGACAACGTGAGCAAGGCGTACGGCGGTAATCTTCTGTTCGAAGGACTGTCGTTCAAGATCCCACCGGCAGCCGTTGTCGGGATCGTCGGGCCTAACGGCGCCGGCAAGACCACGCTGTTTCGCATGCTCACCGGCCAAGAGCAGCCCGACAGCGGAAAGATCACCGTTGGTCAAACGGTGAAGATGGCGTACGTCGATCAGTCGCGCGATGCGCTGATCGACGAAGACAATGTGTGGAAGGCGATCAGCGGCGGCGAGGAGAATATCGTCCTCGGCAAGCGCACGATCAACTCGCGCGGGTACGCCTCGTCGTTCGGCTTCAAGGGAGGCGACCAACAGAAGTTGATGAAGATGTTGTCGGGCGGTGAACGCAATCGCGTGCACATGGCACGCCTGCTCAAGCAGGGCGCCAACGTTCTACTGCTCGACGAGCCGACCAACGACCTCGACGTCGATACACTGCGCGCCCTGGAGGAAGCGATTCTCGGATTCTCG
>CAZAHQ010000313.1:0-5131 GCA_964484415.1 uncultured Acidobacteriota bacterium
CGAGAGGTTCCCTTCCTTGATCGTGGCCGCGGCGCGCGTCAACGCATCGAGTTCAACGCCGAGCCGACGTGCCAGTGTCGCACTGGAGATCGCGGCAACGACGGAAACCAACAAGGCAAGTGCACCGAGCCACAACAGAAAGTGACGCAATGGCCCGCGCACCGATTGCGCGTCGAGCCGCGCCTCGACCAGCATCGTGACGGCACCGTCATCGACCAGCGGGTGCACGGCGACAAAGCTCCCGTCGCGCAGCCGCCGGCTTTGCGGCACGTGCTCGAGGATCGCGCGAGTGCGCAGCCCTTCGACCTGCCCGCCCGCCGACGATGAGGCGCGCTTGGCGCCCAACAACGCCACGCCCACGCCCAAGCCTTGCGCGATGTCCTGCGCAGCTCGGGTATCGAGCGCGCGTATCGTCACCACGCGCAATCCACGCATCGCGGTGTAGTCCGACCACGCCGCCACCAACAGCGGCTGCTCGGGATCGTTGGTTTCATGAAAGGTGACGCCGATCGCATCGCTATCTTTGGGTGGATCGACGAGTGCACCGGCAGACGCGAGCCACACATCGTTGCGCATCAGCCCGCAACCCGACAGCCGGCTCGCGACGCGAAAGCGCTCGAGAAATGCGCGTGTTCCTTCCAGATCTCCGGCCGCGAACAAGCGCCCCAGGCCCGGCCGCTCCGCGAGCAACGCCGACGCGCCTTCGACCTCACGAAGACTACCTTCGACCGCCAACTCGGCACTCACCCCCGCCAGTTGCACGCGGGCCAGCGCTTCTTCCTCGGCCAACCCGCGCAACAGCGCCGCCGCTGCCAGAGCCATCGCACCGACCGCGAGTAACATCACCGCCAAGTTGCGCGAAACAAGCAGGCGTCGCAGCCCGCTGGTAGCCATCAGTCTGTCTCCGGGCGACAGTCTCTACCCACCGCCTATCGCCGCGCCAGCGCGTCCGTTCGAGGATCGACGCTAGACAGCGGCCGTCTCATTCGCTGGCCCGACGTTCCGCCACCGTCTTGACCACCAAGACCACCAACGCGACCAACGTCAACAGCGATGCGGCCGCAAACGCCGCCGCGAATTGATATTCGTTGTAGAGAACCTCGACGTGCAGCGGCAGTGTGTTGGTCTCGCCGCGGATGTGCCCGGAGACAACCGACACGGCGCCGAACTCCCCCATCGCACGCGCCGCACACAACACCGTACCGTATAGCAAGCTCCAGCGGATCTTCGGAATCGTGACGTGCCAAAACACCTGGAGGCCGCTGGCGCCCATGGTCAATCCGGCTTCTTCTTCCACACGCCCCTGCCATTGCATGTTGGGAATCAACTCGCGCGCCACGAACGGCAACGTCACGAACATCGTCGCCAAGACGATCCCAGGGAGCGCGAAGATCACCTTGATGCCGTGCTCGGAAAGCCAAGGACCGAATAACCCATTGGCGCCGAACGTCAGCACGAACAGCATCCCGGCAACGACCGGTGAGACGCTGAACGGTATATCGATCAGCGTGATCAACGCGTTCTTGCCGCGAAACTCGAAGTAGGCCACGGCCCAGGCCGCCGCGATCCCGAACAGCACGTTGATCGGTACCACAATCGCCGCCGTGATCAGCGTCAACTTCACGGCCGACCAGCAGATCGGATCGGACACGGCCTGCAGGTATGTCTCCCACCCTTTCTCGAACGCCTTGTAAAAGACGGTGCCAAGCGGCACCAACAGAAACAGTGCAAAGAACAACGCCGTCACGCCGATCAACACCGCGCGCAACCACCACGGCTCCTGTGCCGCAGCGGCGGTCGCCGAGGCTCTCCACCGCTCTGCGCGCGCCGTCATCAGTGCGCCAACAGGCGCCGGCCGCTGCGCCACGCCAGTGCATTGACACCCAACATCAACAGCAGGCAGATCGCGAGGAACACCACGGAGATCGCTGCCGCGCCCGGATAGTCGAACTGCTCGAGCTTGATCATGACCAACAGCGGCACGATCTCGGATTTGCCCGGCATATTCCCGGCAATGAAGATCACCGAACCGTACTCACCCAACGCGCGCGCGAAGGCCAACGCGAAGCCGGTTGCCATCGACGGGAGCAGTTCGGGCAGAATCACGCGTCGCAACACCTGCAGGCGCGAGGCGCCCAACGTCGCCGCCGCCTCTTCCCATTGTGGTTCGAGCTCTTCCAAGACCGGCTGAACGGTGCGCACGACGAAGGGCAACCCGATGAACGTCAGCGCGATCACAACGCCCATCGGCGTGAAGGCCGCTTTGATTCCCAACTCCGCCAGCCAACCGCCGAGCGGGCTGTTCTCCGAATAGACAGCAGCCAATGTGATGCCGGCGACGGCCGTCGGGAGCGCAAACGGGAGGTCGACCAACGCGTCGATCAATCGCCGGCCGGGGAACTGGTAACGAACCAAGACCCACGCCGCAAGCGTTCCAAACACGGCATTGATCCCGGCCGCGATGAGCGAGGCGCCAATGCTCAAGCGAAAGGCGGACAGCGTGCGTGGCTTTGTCACGATCTCCCAGATTGCGAGCGGCGACAGCGAGAACGCCTTGAGTGCCAGCAATGCAAGCGGCCCGATCACGAGCACGGACAGAAACGTCAAGGTGATCCCCAGCGAGAGACCGAACCCCGGCAGCACACCACGTTCTGGCCGCGTCGTCGCCATGCTAGAACCCCGAGTAGATCTGATCGAAGACGCCGCCGTCGGCGAAGAACTTCTTGTGGGCCGCTTGCCAGCCCCCCAACGCCGGATCTTCGATCGTGAACAGATCCAAAGATGGGAACAACGCGGTCGACGCAGCGGCAATCTGTTTGTCGCGCGGGCGATAGTAATGTTTGGCGGCGATCTTCTGACCGTCGGGTGAGTACAGGTACTCGAGGTAGGCCTTGGCCACCACCTCGGTCCCGCGTGCTCGAACGACCTTGTCGACCACGGCGACCGGCGGTTCGGCCAAGATGCTGCTTGGTGGCACGACGACTTCGAACTTCCCTTGCCCAAGTTCTTTCGATGCCAATAGCGCTTCGTTTTCCCAAGCGATCAACACATCGCCAATGCCTCGCTCGATGAAAGTAATCGTCGAGCCACGAGCGCCGGTATCGAGTACGGGCACATTCTTGAACAAGGCTTTCATGTACTCCGTCGCCTTCTTTTCGTCCCCTTTGTTCTTGCGCAAGGTGTTGACCCACGCCGCCAAGAAGTTCCAGCGCGCGCCGCCTGACGTCTTCGGGTTAGGCGTCACCACCGCGATTCCTGGTCGCACCAGATCGTCCCAGGTGCGAATCGCCTTGGGATTTCCTTTGCGCACCAAGAACACAATGGTCGAGGTGTACGGAGCACTGTTGTTGGGCAACCGCTTTTGCCAATCGGCCGCCAACATGCCGCTGGAAGCGATGGCATCGATGTCGTAGGCCAAGGCGAGCGTCACCACGTCCGCCTCGAGGCCATCGATCACGGATCGCGCTTGCTTGCCCGAGCCGCCGTGCGACTGCCGGATCGCAACACCCTGCCCCGACTTGGCCTTCCAGTAGGCGGCGAAGGCTGTGTTGAAATCCTGGTACAGCTCGCGTGTGGGATCGTACGAGACGTTGAGCAGTGTCTGATCTTTCTGGGCCAGGACTGGCCTGGTCAGCACGGCAACCAGCAGCGCGGCCATCGCCGCGAACCCGATACCGATGACAACACGACGAAACATCGGATCCTCCGTCTCTCAGTTGGCGTCGAACGGCTCGGCACCTTCGCGGACGATCAGCAAGGCGCAAGCGGGATTGGTCAGTAGGTGACGTGTTGCGAAGCGTCCGAGCGGCGCGATTCCATCGGCTTCGGCAGGTGGACTTCCCAGCACCAATAACCCGTGCGGCGTGCGAGCCAACTCCGACTCGATGGCCGCCTCGGGCTTTCCGACCGCCATTTGGGTTTCCGCCGTGAGACCCATCAACGCCAGCGAGCGGCGACCGCCGCTCAGGAAGTCTCGCGCGAGTTGTTCGTCGCGTGCACTGCGCGTTTGACTGTCGACCGCGGTGAGCAATGTTGCCGGCCACTTCAAGTGGCGCATCAAGCGGGCCGCGAAGGCAACCACCGACTTGCCCCACTCCGTGGGCGTGGCCGCGATCAACGCTCGCTCGGGTGTTTGCGCATCGGCCGGCACGATCAACAGGTTCTGATTGCCGACCTTGCGCAGCGTCTCCAGCGTCGAGTTGGCGTTGGTTGGCTCGAAACCGACGACGACCAGATCGACCGGGTGTTGTACGAAGTGCGTTCGCCAACCATCCAGGTCGTCGGGTCGCGTCAGGCGCTGCAATCGTCGCAGATCGCCAAACGCCGGCGGCAGCGAGCCACCACCGCCAAGCAGCATGACATCGGCGTGCGCCGGTCGGGCGATCGAGGCCGCGAAGGTACAGGCCGCGGGCACCGCAGGGCACTGATCATCGATCACGGCGAAGCGCAGCGCGTGGTGTTCCACCGCATGCACGCGACGCACACCGACCCAGGCAAAACTGCCAGCCGCGAGCGGATAGCGTCGCGCTTGGTGACCCGACCGATGTGCCTCGACCACCAGCGTGTCCGATCCGAACTCGGGGCGCGGAACGATCGCGCGCACACCAGGAATTGCCGGCAACCGCAGGCGGAGTTTTTCGAACGAGCCGCAGAACTGAGTGCTCTCCACCACGGCGCGTCCCAGTAGCGGCCACGACAACGCATCAGGGGAGTCTTTGACGGCAACATCCTCGGGGCGAAACAGCAACTCGAACGGCCGCCCTTGAACCGGCGGCGTGGCGCTCGACGATTCGCCACGCAATACCTCGGCACCAGCCGAAACCACGAACAGATTCGCGGCACCGACGAAGCGCGCACCGAAGTCTGTCTGCGGACGCAGGTACAACTCGCGCGGCGACGCCGCCTCGATCAAGCGACCGTCCTCCAACAAGCCGACACGATCCGCCAACTCGAATGCTTCGTCTTGATCGTGCGTCACGAACACAGTGGTCACGCCGAGCTCGCGCTGAATCCGCTTGACGCTGCGGCGCAGTTCCTCACGAATGCGCGCGTCGAGCGCTCCGAACGGCTCGTCCAACAGCAACACTTCCGGCCGATGCGCCAGCGCGCGCGCCAACGCCACGCGCTGCTG
>CAZAHQ010000314.1:0-5110 GCA_964484415.1 uncultured Acidobacteriota bacterium
GAATCGCGGCGAGCAGCGTTTCTCCTTCGATGAACCGCATGGCGTAGCACGGTCGCCCCGCGTCATCTTCGCAGACACCATGCACGGGCACGATGCCGGGATGCTGGAGTCGGCTGGTGATCTCCGCTTCGCGCAGGAACCGCTGCTTCATCTCGCCATCGGCGAGCGGCCTGAGAAACTTCAGGGCGACGCGCCGCCCCAATCGCAGGTCGGTCCCGCGGTAGACGACGCCCATTCCCCCCGATCCGAGCAGATCATCGACCTGATAGTGCGAAACCTGTTTCCCGGTCAGACCCGGCAGCGACATGGCGTGCCCTCCCGCGAGCGGTAGGGACGAATGACGAGAGAAGTTTACGGCCGCGCCATGCCCGCGTGGAGATGCCCAATGTCAAGACCGCTCAGCTTGGGGTGGGGGACTTCCCGTCAAGGTCGATTTCGGGGTACAGCGCTGCGGCGCAACTCGGGCAGATGCTATGAGTAAACTCGGCTTGCGAGTGGCTCCGGATGTACGACTCCAGCGGCTTCCAGTTTTGCTGGTCGTCGCGAATCCGCTTGCAAGACGAGCAGATCGGCAGAAGGCCGCTGAGCACCTTGATGCGTGCCAGAGCTTCGTTCACCTCTCGGGTCAGCTGAGACTCGCGGGCCTGCAGCCGCCTCACACGCAACCGATGAGCCAGTACCACCAACGCGATCGCGGCGAGCGCCACAAGCAGGCGGAACGTCCAGGTTTGATATAAGTGCGGCCGAAGCTCGAACTCGAGGCTAGCCTCGGGGCCGAGCGTATCGTCTGTCAGCCCGCCCGCAACCACGCGAAACTGATATCGCCCCGGCTGCAGGTTCGAGTAGCGCACCGATCGTTCGTCCGAAACCTGCCAGTCGGGGTCGTGCTGATCGAGTCGATAGCGAAACCGGACTCGCTCGGACGAACCGATGTTGGCCGCGGTGAACGTGATTCTCACATCACCTCGCCCGGGTGGGGCGCTGATCGCTTCGAGACCACCGCGCACGCCATCGACCTCGACGCGATCGATCGACGCCGCGGGAAGGTTTGGCTTCGGTCCGAGGTTCCGTGGATCGATCACGGCCACCCCGCGGTTGGTGGCAAACCACAACCGCCCATCGGTGGATCGTGCCGCGGGAGGTTGAGCAAAGCTCTCGCAGTAGTTGGTCGGCAGCCCGTCACGGGTCGTGAAGTGTCGCAACGGAAGCGGCGTGTGCGGCGTGCCGCTCGTGAGTGCGAGTGTGTCGGTTCGCACGATTCCGTTGTGTGTTCCGAGCCAAAGCGCTCCATCGGCATCGAGCAAGAGCTGAGACACCCACTCGCTCGGTAATCCGTGACGCCGATCGAAGAGTCGAGCGACCCCGTTTTCGAGTCGAACGAGTCCCTTACCCTCCTCGACAAACCAGATCGTCCCGTTGCCGGCATCGAGTGCGGCTTCCAGGTAGACATCGTCGGAGGGTTTGCGCCACAGCAGCTCCGCGTGGTCATCCGATACTTGCGCCAGCCCCACGTTGGTATCGATCAGAAATGCGCCATCGGGACGAGCACCGAGCAGTCGACGGGCTTTGCCGATCGTTGCTTCGAACCGAGTGATCGTTGTGAACTGTCCGTCCCGATAACGGAGCAACGCACCGCCGCAGATCGCCCAGATGCCGCTTCGAGCGTCTGCCGCCACGGATTTGATACCAGGGAATCCAGCCGGCTTCTCGACACGGGTCACGCGTGTGCCATCGACGCGCATCAGGGTTTCATCGGCCACCAACCAGAGCACGCCGCTGGCGTCCTCGGTCATGCTCGTTACCTCACCAGGTTGGAAGCGTCCGCCGTCATTGACGATCGACCACTTGTCGCGATCGAGAACCGCGGGAGCTCCATTGGCGAAGAGCAACCAAACTCGGCCTGAGCGATCGGCAAAGACACCGGCGACGTCGCTACTCGGCAGCCCGTTGTCGCGAGAGTACGTTCGCACCGGTGCCGCTTTGAATAGCTCGAGCCCGCCGCCTCGCGTCCCAACCCAGACATTCCCTTCGCGATCTTCGAACAGCGAGTTGATGCTGTCGTTCCCCAAGCCGTCGCGCGTTAGAGCCTGGTCGCAGACAGCTTCGTGACAACGCATCAGGCCACCCCAGGTGCCGACCCAAAGTCCACCATCGCGATCCAGCATCAGCGTGCGAACGTGTATCTCGGGCAAACGAGAGCTATCCGGATGACGTTGCCACCGCGTGCCTTGCTGGCGGAACAAGCCATCTCCGGTGCCGAGCGTGATCGCGCCATCGACCGCAATCGCAATCGAACTTATGCCGCCATCTGGCAAACCGTCCGCTGTCGTGTAGTGCTTGATGCTCCCGCGCGGATCAAGAACGTACAGACTCGACTCCATGGTAGGGACCCAGAGCCGCCCATCGGCGGTGGCCCACAGCGAGTAGATCTCCGCGTCGGCGATCGGGCCGGGAACGAGTCGATTGCCGTCCAATCGAAACAGACCGTTCGATGCGCCAACCCAGATCGTGCCGTCGGAACACTCGGCAATCGCCCGAATCAGAATTGGAATCGGCGCCTGCGTCGCGGTGAACGAGCGAAGCGATCCCTGACGCCAGGCGAGTAGCGTTCCGTCATCGGTGCCGATCCAGATCGTGCCGTCTTTCCCGCGCATGAGCGCGCGCACGGAGGTCGTCGCCAACCACTCCGCACCGGCCGGCTCGAACGGCATGAACATGGTTCCGTCGTAGCGGGTCAATCCGCCTTCGGTGCCGACCCACAAGAACCCATCGTTGTCTTGGGCCAGGGCCTGCACTTTGTCGTGAGGCAGGCCGTGGCTGGTATCGCGATGGGTGTGGCCGTAGCGCGTGATTGGGGTTTCAGGGTCGAGTGAAAACACGAGGCTCGGAAGCGCGAAGGCGAGGCACAACACCCCGAGGCGATTCGTGCCGTTCACCGCGCGCCTCCTTCAGAACGTCGAACGAGCAGCGCAACCGTACCACCGCTTCGTCGCCTCGGGGGAGGAGTTTGGTCAGATCAAGCGCGCGCCGCGCAAGTCTCTCGACTTGCGCGGCGCGTTTGGTACAAGGCCCTGACCTACGGGCAACCAGCGGTGACCGCGGCCGGCCAGCAGCGCTGCGGTCCTGCCGGGATTGCGGCTCCGGAACTCGCTGTCCCGTAGCGACCCTCGTAGTACGTGTCGCTGGGCACGACGAGGAAGTAAGCGTTGCCCGCCGGCATCTGGATCGTGGCCGTGGTGGCACCGCTGGTTGAACACTGCACTGGTAGATGCGATTGGAAGCTGCCCAGCTTGCCCTGATAGACGCCGTAGTCGATGTCGGTCGCGACGCAGGAAGCTCCCCACGACAAGGTGAGTTGTCCGTAGATCGTCTTGGTGACGGTGAGTCCTGCGGTGCCATCAGTCAGGCCAACGGGCGCGACCTCGCCCACATGGCCGTTGGATAGGCTCGACGCGACGAACATGTGATCGATGAACACCTTGTCGGTCGATCCGCGGCCTGCCGTGCGATCCAGGTCGCGCACGCGCACCCACAGTTGTCCGGTGACATCACTCGGGAACGAGTACGACTGGAGCGAGCTGTTGTCCGCGGTCTTGGTGACCGTGATCATCGGCGTCCAGGTCGTGTTGTTGCGCGAGTACTCGAAGATGAAATCGTCGCCTTCGCTGTTGGGAGTGTGCCAGGCATCGAGATAGAACTTCTGTGTGCCGCCCGATGCAACGGTCATCGACCACTTGTGCTCGAGTTGGCTCTTGCGAGTCGACGGCGTGCTCCCCGACTGAGCCTCGATTAGCACCTCGGCAGAGTTGTCCTCTATCTGAGTGTTGAGGTATGAGCCCGAGAAGATTGAGCCGAGTGCGGTCCCGGCATCCGCCGTGGCGGGAGAGTTGGTGTTCCCGTCCTTGACCTCGATCGACACGTACTCGGTCGCCGTCGCGCCGGCATTGTCCGTGACGGTGAGCGACGAGAACATCCATCCGATCGTGTTGTACGTGTGACTCACCAGCGAACCGTTGGCCGTTGCGCCATCACCGAAGTCCCAATGCCACGACACGATCGTTCCGTCGGGGTCGTACGATCCGCGGCCATCGAAGGTCACGTCCAGCGGGGCCGAACCGTGTAGGACGGAGGGAACATTGCTCGCCACCGGCAGGTAGGTCTGAGTCGTTGCCGTGGAGGTGTTCGAGTACGCCGATTGCGCTGTTTCGTTGAATGCCCGCACGCGGTAGCTGTAGGTGGTGGTAGGGGGAAGTCCGGTATCGCCGTAGTAGTTGATGTTGGGTCCGACTTCCGCGATCTGGGACCACGCAGGAGACGATGAGCTGCAGGTTGTCGCATTGCCAGAGCATCGCTCGACCCAGAACCCATCCTCGTTGTTGGAGTTGTCGGTCCAGGTCATGTTGATCCATTCAGGCGAGAATGGAATCGCGTTCAAGTCACTCGGAGGCAACGGTGGAAGCGGTGGGTCGGCGGTGACGGTAAGGTTGGCTGTGCCAGTGCCGCCGCGTGCGTCATAAACCGTCAACGTAACCTGATAGGTGCCCGGCTCATAGAACGTCTTGTACCCGGTAGAACCCCAGGTCTCGCTGCCGTCACTGAAGTTCCACTTGATGTTTCCGAGGAACCCGTCGGGATCGTACGAACCATCGGCGTAGAACGTGACATCCAGCGGCGCCGGGCCGTGAGTCTTGTTCTGACGCGCGATGGCAATAGGAAGAAGGTTCGGAGAGATCGCGCGGACCATCAACTCTTGCATCGCGGTCGCGCCCGCGTTGTCCGTAACCGTGAGCGTCGCCAGGAACGGCCCCGGTGTGGAGTAAGTGTGCAGAGGGTTCGGATCGGGAGAACTTGCGCCGTCGCCGAAGTCCCACGAGTACGACGCAATGCTGCCGTTTGGATCGGAGGTCCCTGCCGAGTTGAACGAGACCGCGAGTGGGATGTCGCCGCCCATCGGTAACGCCGTGGCGCGTGGCGATGGCCACGGGTTATTACCGGTTCCGTATAGCTCGTAGCCGACGCGATAGTTCGCGAGCGGTGACTGATTGCGCATGAAAGAGGCTGCAAACAGCGTGACACCGTTGGATGAAACCACCGTTGGGTACGCTTCTGC
>CAZAHQ010000315.1:0-5105 GCA_964484415.1 uncultured Acidobacteriota bacterium
CTCAAGGGCGCGCCGACGAGCGCCTTGGCCAATCGCACGGCTCCTTCGGCGTTGACCTCGCCGGCGCCCTGCTCGAAGACCGAGAACGCTGGCAGCGTCTGCGCGGTGTACATCAAGATCGCTTTGACCTGTGAAGGGGTGAGCGCTGGGTTGGCTTGCAACATCATCGCGACGACGCCCGAAACGACTGGCGCAGCCATCGATGTCCCATTGAGCAGCATGTACTGGTTGTCGATTGAAAGGCCGAACGTCGGATAGTTTGTGATCAGCCAGTTTGACGGTGAGCGCGCGCTGACCACGTGATTGCCGGGAGCGACGACGTCCGGTTTCAACAGATTGTCGTAGACACCCGCCGTTGCATCGTAGGATCGCGTCGGCCCCCGCGACGAGTACGTTGCGACGGTGTCATCGGATCGGCGAGCGGTCGACTGATCATTGGTGGCACCGACGGTAATCACCCAGGGAGAGTTCCCGGGCGATGTGATGGATCCGAAGGCTGTCTTGCCGTCAGGCGATTTCCCTTTGTTGCCGGCAGAAACCACCGTCACGATGCCAGCGTCGTAGAGCTTCTTGGTTGCCAGACAGAGTGGATCGGTCTTGTAGGTTTGAGTTGCTGGCATCCCGAGACTCAAGTTAACGATACGGATGGCGTACTTGGATTTGTTGGCGATGACCCAGTCGATGCCGGCCAAAACCGACGATAGCTGGCCTTGCCCAAGTCCGTTGAGCACGCGCACGTTCAACAGCTTGGCGCCGCTCGCAACACCCGAGTAGTTGAGGCTAGCTTTGATCGAGTCCGAGCCGTTGCCGAGCGCTAACCCCGCAACATGAGTGCCATGACCGTAGGCATCAGAGGTGCCCGAGACGCCAGTGATCATGCTGATGCTGAAGTTCGCCTTGAGATCGGGATGATTGCCGATTCCGGAGTCCAAAACGGCGATTCCGACGCCGACGCCGGTCACACCCGAAGCCAACTTTGCCTGGTCGGCGCCGACGGCTTGTTGGATAAGACTGTAAGGAGGCGCAGCCTGAGCCTGGACAAGCCTGTCCTCGCCGATGAAGAGAACTCGCGGATCTCCCGCAAGCCGCGCGAGGTCATCGGCATGTAGTGACATCGCGCACGCACGCAGCTTCGCGAAGTCGCGCTTGAGCAAGGCGCTACCGAACAGCGCCTTGATGTCTTGAGAGCTGTAGCCCTCGCGCAGCTGGACCACGACGTCCCGGGTTTCGCCGGCGAAGGCACGGCGACGCCACTGATCAAGCCCGGCCTCGACGACTGCGGCTGGAGCCGCGATGGCGAGCGTGGAACTCAGCAAAAGAAACGACACGAAAGCGAACTGTAGGCGTCGCACGATTGTCCTCCGTCGTACCCCTCGATGCGAGATCGATACCAAAGGTATCCACCGCTTCAAGACGGAACGCCTCGCTCCGATCCTTTCCGCGAGTGGTCGCGTATCGGAGGGTTTGTGTTCTATCCGGCAACAGCCTGCCGAGATGGCCACGCTTGCGTCGGATGCGAATGCCATTCGCTCGGACAAGTTGACCGGACCGATCGTCCGACTGTCGGACACGTTTCGCGGCGAAAAGTGAGTGCCGAGGAAAGGCGGCGCATCGAGCACGGGGCGAGCCTTCTGGTAGCGGGGAACATGCGCCTCGATAGGGAAGCGCTCACCCTATCCGCATGCGACGTCCTGTCGTCTGCGGGTCTCATCTAAGTGAAAGCTCGCGCTTGGGGCTCGACGGTGCGCGCCACAGGTTTTAACTGGGAAGGCGCTTATCTCGACCCGAACGCTGGTATCACAACTCTCCGGCAGGCAAGGTCCAGGTCCAGCTCTGTCCCCTGCCAGTCAACGCCCTACACAGTTGGATACGGCACACTACCGCTTGAACGTTTTGGCATCGGTGTCTTCTAGCGCGATGCCGAGTGCTTGAAATCCCCTTCGATCTAATCGGCTCAGCGCGGAGTCGATGTACGGCAACCCGACCCGACATCCCACGCACCACGTCCCCCAAAAGTCGATCAGCGTGACCTTCCCCAGGAATGAACGTTTGGTCCAGCGCCGCCCCGCGGTATCGATCAGATCGATGCGGTCGATTCGTTGCTGCAGGAAATCGCGCAGACGCGGCCCGCCAGCGATCCATGGTGTACATCCACTCGCGGCTGCCCCAGGTTCTGGAGGAGTCGCGCGATTCGGCTCACCGAGCGACGTCCGAAGGTCCACCCAACCATCGCTTCCGTCGGGGAGTGAGAACACGACCCAGACATGCTCGGTGATGGGCGTCGTGTTGGTCAGGAACTCGGCCGTCGAGAACCCTGAGAACCCACTGTAGCCAGGTGCACTGACGCTGAGCTGGCCGCTATCGCTGACGGCTCGCGGGATCGGCCCGAGTTTCCACCGCCCTTGAGGGTCAGTCGTTGTCGCAAAGCCGCTCGCCAGGCTGACGCTGGCATCGGCAATCGGTGCGATACAGATGGGGGCCAGGTCCTCGCGACGGGTGACGACGTTGGATCCATATCCATCACCGACGCACACCAGTCCCTCGAACGTCGTGGCCGGTGCCATCGGCGGTGCGGTGATCTCGGCGACGGCCAGGTTGGTAAGAGAACCGGAAAGCACGGCGAGGAAGAGTGGAATGCTCTGGCTGTTCATTGCTCGACCCTCGAGATGAAGCTGAATGCTAACCAGAAGATTCAGGTACCGCGCTTGTCGGCGGATAATCCCGCGCCCGACACCCTGTGCGAGCCCCCTCGAGCGCCTCGATCAAGACTGCACGCGCGACTGACGCACTCCGAACGCACGTCGGCGTGACACGCAGCCCCGCAACGTGTTGATGATCACTTTTGCTGCGCTCTGAAATCCCGCGTCATTCCGTGAGGGTGATGAATCGCAGCCTCGATCGCTTGTTCTCAATCGCTGTTCGCCTAGGAGATCGAACGGTGAAGAGTTGAGTTGTCCATGCGGCTGTGTGAGGATTCCGCCCCATGATGACAAAACCCGCCTCGGCCCCGGATCCTGGCCCCAATTCCCGCGCCGTGAAGCCCGACTACGGCGTCGACGCGCCGGGTGTCGTGCGCAACCTCTACCTCGCCTGCGCCGCGGGGCTCACTGCGTTCACGACAGCGTATTTCGATCTTTGGTCAGGAACCGCCCTACACATCAACATTGCCGGCACCGGGCTGGGAATGGGATTGGGCTGCGGCGCGATGGCAACTTGGATGCTCTACGACAGCAAGATCGGCAAGATCAAGGAGCGTGAGCGACTCCTCGATCTCGTCGAACTGAAGGGCTCCGAGACCGTACTCGACGTCGGGTGCGGAAGAGGACTGCTGCTGATTGGCGCGGCGAAACGACTCACGAGTGGACGTGCCACCGGCCTCGATCTGTGGAGCACCGAGGACCTCAGCGGAAACAGCGCTGAAGCGACCATCGAGAACGCTCGTCGCGAAGCGGTCGCCGATCGTGTCGACGTGAAGACCGGCGACATGAGGAAGATGCCGTTTCCGGACGCGAGCTTCGACGCGGTCGTCTCGAACGTCGCCATCCACAACATCTACGACAGGCCAGGGCGAACGGAAGCGATGCGCGAGATCGCGCGCGTGCTGAAACCGGGCGGCCGGTTGGTGATTCATGACATCAGGCACGTCGGTGAGTACGCCGCCGACCTCTCGACCCTCGGCCTGACCGATGTGGAGCGGATCGGATCGGTCGCGCAGCGCATCTTTCTTTCGCTCGCGACGTTCGGATCGCTGCGGCCAGATGTTCTCACGGCACGTCGCGGCGGACGCTGAAAACAAACCGGCGTTGCCTTCGACACGCAGTGCTGCTCCTAGCAGCTCGCGGGAGAGTGAAACACAAGAGCAAGCAGTTGGTAGTCTGCAAGAGGCGGTCATCGATCGACTGCGACTCCGCTGAATCTCTCATGACCACCACCGCGTCGCCGACCCGCCGTTGCCCCCACTGAGTGGATTCGTTCGTTCCTTCGCGCGGGCTCTAGGTGCTGCAGAAGGATCGACCGCATGACAACTCACGTTCTCGACAGTTCCGAAACAAAACGGGGCGGGCAGCGATATCGCTGCCCGCCCCTCTAACCCAACGCTACTTGCAGATACCGCCAACCAGTTGAATGCTCCCTCGCAACGTACGGCTGTCGGTGCCGGTATTGCCGGCCGCGTCGAAAGCACGCACGCGGAACTCCGGATTGCTCAACGTCGTGAAGCCGCACTTCGATGCGATGCGGCACAACTCCGCCGTCGTGATCGGCATTGCTTCGTCAGAGAGCAGGCCGTCTTGATCGCCGTAGGTGTTTCCGTCGTACACGAGACAACCTTGAATTTCGAGCACCTCGTGGGTCACGCCACACGCATCGCCGTCTGTGAATACCACGTTGAATGGAAGCGACGATGGAACGAACGCCGTTGTCACGGGAGGACTGGTGATCGTCACGGTCGGCGCTTGCACGTCGTTTACCGTGACATAGAACGAGCAGCTTCCTCCTTCACTGCGGCAGGTCACGCTTGTCGAACCGACAGGGAAGTACGAGCCCGAGGCCTGCGTGCATGTCGCAGGGCATTCCGGGTCGGAGGTGGGCGCGGGGAATGTAACGACTGCGCCGCACCGGTCGCGCTCGTTCGGCTGTGTCGTGTCGGCGGGACAACTCGGCGCGCGACATCCTTCGTAGGAACCGATATCGAATCCCAAACCCTGCGGGCGCGGCACACCGCGTTGATCGTAGGCCAGTGATGTCGACGGATCGGCGGCACCCATCGCAGGGCTCCCCGCCTGAGGGGCCATCGTCGGAGTCGATCCCGGTGCATTCAGCGCGAGCGCTGCAAGAAGTGGATCGTCGTCGGCCACGACGCCCGGGCATTCGGAGCCAGGGTAATTGTCTTGGATCAGATTGCCTGAGCCCGATATCGAGATCCCACTGCCTTCAACCGCGCACGCCTTCGGTCCGTTGCTTGCGACGATCGTGTTGCGCAGCGTGAAGGAAATCGGCGCGGGAGGTCCGCTCGGATTCGTGCTGACGTTGATCACCACGATCCCTGCCAGGTTGCCGGTGCTTGCATTGCCGCTGACCGTTGTGTTCAACACCGAAAGTGAGCC
>CAZAHQ010000316.1:0-5104 GCA_964484415.1 uncultured Acidobacteriota bacterium
GACATCGCGGATGACGGAGAGCTGTTCGACGAGGCGTTCTTTGCCTATCACGAAGATCTCGAGGTGGGCTGGCGCGCCTGGCGTGCGGGTTGGAAGGCGGTGCATGTGCCCGAGGCTGTCGCCGTGCACCAGCGTTCCGGTGGCGATCACGGTGGCGCCACGGGGATGACGTTCAGCAAGCCGCCCTGGTTGCGCGCGCACATCGTAAAGAACCGCGTGCTGACCAGTTTGCGGCACGACTCGCTGGGCGCTGTGTTGCTCGACCTGCCCTGGATCGTGATGCGCGACGCGTTGGTCTACGGCGGTTTGTTGGCCAGAAGCCCTGCCGCCTATCGCGAGCTGTGGCGACATCGCTCCGCGTTTGGACGTTCATGGGGCAGACGAGCCTTGGACGCACAACGAAAAGGCTGTTGGGGCGCATGGCGGCGCGAGACGCCGCGGCGCGGTCTCTGGTAACGTGCGCCCGATGTTCGCGTCGATTGACCCATTGATCAAAGACGTACTGCTGGCGGCCGCCGCCTTTGGCGTCGCGTTTGCCGTGGCGATGGGATCGACACCCGGCATCATCAAGGCGGCGATCCGTTTCAATCTGGTCGACAAGCCGGATGGCAAACTCAAAAACCAGCGCGAGCCGGTGGCCTATCTCGGCGGGCTCGCCATCGCCTTGGGAGTGCTGGCCGGGATCGGCCTGACGTACGAATTCAATCAAGAGATTCTTGCGATCTTGCTGTCGGCGGCAGTGGTCTTGGTCTTGGGTTTGATCGATGACATCGGCGCGCTCTCCCCTTACGCCAAACTCGCCGGGCAGTTGCTGGCGGTGTCGGTGCTGATCAAGGCGGGCGTGATGATCAAGCTGGTATTCCTGCCGACGTGGGCCGCCGTGCCGTTGACCGTGCTGTGGCTGGTGGGAATGGCCAATAGCTTCAACCTGATCGACATCATGGATGGCCTTTCCAGCGGCGTGGGCGCGATTGCCGCGATCTGGCTGGCCGTGATCGCACTGTGCGCACCCGACCCGATCCCGAGCACCGCCTATCTTGCCTGTGCCCTGGCCGGCGGATTGCTCGGGTTTCGTCGTTACAATGCGCATCCCGCCAAGATCTACATGGGCGATACCGGCAGCCTTTTCACCGGATTTCTGTTGGGCGCGTTGGCAATGGCCAATCACTACACGATCGAGCATCGGCTCGGTGCCGTGGTGCCGCTCCTGGTGTTGGGCGTGCCGCTGTTCGATACCTTGTTCGTGATGTACATCCGTTGGCGCCGCGGAATCCCCGTGATGCTCGGCAGCCCCGATCACGTGGCGCTGCGACTTCGCAAATGGCGCCTCAGCACGGTCAACACGGTGCGCGCCAACATGTTTGCGGCAACGCTGTTGGGCGCGCTCGGCGTGGGCGTGATGATGGCACCGTTGACCTGGGCGATCGGAATCATCGCCGGCATCGCTGTGATTGGAGTCGTGCTCGCCGCGTGGTTGAAGACGATCGACATGTCGTTGTAGTTCAACAGCGAGCGGCGCGTGGCTGAGCCCTGCACGCGCAGCATCCCGCCCCGCGCTACATCCCGCCGCGCACCTCGCCCTTTCCATCGACGATCGTGAAGTCGAAGCGCAGATGGTAGAACACGGGCACCCTCTCGAAGCGTGTCGAGATCACGTAGTCGATCGTACCGTCGCCATCGAGATCCTTGCCCGGCTTCTCCTCGCCCAGAATGCCTGGGGTGAACTCCCATTGACGAACCGCTTGCTCGACGGCAGCGCGGAACGTCGCTGCAAACGGTCCTGCCGTCGAGGGGACACGATCGCTGTCGTCGATGCGCGACACCTTGCCTTCCTTGCCGATGGTGATTCGCACCACGACCGTGTAGTCCCCCACGCCCGCCGCGAGGGCGTCGGCGGGATACTCCGGCCTGGCGAGTTCGCGCACCGCGCGCGGCTGTGTCAAGTGCGTCGTCGAGGTGGCATCGGCCGGTTCGGGCTGGGTGTCGATCGGAGGTGGAATCACTCGAAACGCAACCTCGCCGCGCGGATCGGGGCCGATCACAGGGGAGGGCGGCGCGGCGGCCGGGACGCTCGTCAGGCGCGACGATGAACAGCCAACGCTCAGTGCCAGCAGCACGGCGATTGAACAGCAGCGAGGTGGTCGCATGCATTCTCCCGACGGGACGCATTCTGAGCCGGCCGTCGAGTGCCATGCAATCCTGATTCGCTATCGGATTCTCGCGACGAAGCCGACGCTACCGGTGTTGTTGGGCGCTGTCTGACTGAGCGACCCAGTCAGCGTCCAACGCACATTCGTCACCGTGCGATCGAATCCGGCGGGCGCTCCGCCGGCGCCACTTGCGGGGGTATACGTGTACGTCGCGCCACCATCGTTCGAGTACGCGTAGGCGACGGTCATGCCAGTCGTCCCGAGCGCTGCCGATGCGGAACCGACCCGGAAGTCGGTGTTGCCGGGAACCACATCCTGCAGCACGACTCCGCTGGCCGCGGAGCCGCCCACGTTCGTGAACGACACGCTGTAGGTCAAGGATGTTCCCGGCGGTTGATTGCCTGTGGGGGTGACCGTCTTCGCCAAGTTGATCTGAGCGGGCGTAACCGCCAGCGTGACATTGATGTTGTTGGAAAACTCAGAGGTATTGCCGCTCACGCTAGCGGTTGCGCACAGCACCGAGTTCACCGCAACAGCGGGAGGTACCGCAATCACGAACGTGAATCGATTGGTGGTGTCGGTTCCGACATTCAGCCCATTGACCGGGCTCGTATACGTACCGGTACCGGTGTCGGTGTCCTGAGCCGAACCCTCGGTAAGCGTCGCGAGATACGTTTGCCCCTCACCAAAGCCACTCGGATCAACCGCTGCCGCGAAGATCTCGAGGGCCGAGCCGGGTCGCGCGAACCCCTTCAACGTCAATTGAGTGCCGGAGATCGAGGCCGACGTGAACACCGCGAAGTTGAGCAAGCCGTTGCCGCCGGTGTCGGTATCCCCCGCATCGTTGATCGTCACATAAGGGGCCGTTCCTTGATTCGGATCGTCGGACGACTTGTTCAGATCGATTCCGATCTGACCCGAGGTTGGACCGTTGCCGAAGATCGAGTTGCGGCTGATCAAATTGCCGGTCGAGTTCGTGGTGATCACCACCCCCGCACCGAAGTTCTGGCGCAGCACATTCTGCCGCACCGTGCTTCCCGTCCCGTAGACGCGCACGCCGGGGGTTTCGATCGCGGGCGGTGTGGTCGTGTATCCGTTCTGCTCGATGGTGTTGTTTTCGATCAGATTGCTCCCGGTGCTGGCGAAGGTGTCGATCCCGCAGGCGAAGTTCTGAGCGATCAAGTTTCCGCGGATCGTGGCGGCACGACTGCCGTTCTCGACGTCGATACCATCCAAGTTGGGCGTGTTGATTCCGTTGCCGCGCAGCTCGTTGTTCTCGATCAGCCAGCCATCGGCGTTGGTGTTGAGTTCGATCCCCTTGCCGTTGGTGTACCCGATCAGATTATTGCGCACGATTCCGTTATCGGCGTCGACGACGCGAATGTTGTCGCCAACGGATCGTGTGCCCGCGCCCAGATCGGTGAAGCTCGTGGCCGACGTCCCGAGGATGCACGACTCGATCAGCGTCCCGGTGGTGGCGCCACCGACGCGGATATTGGCGTCGGCGTCGGAGTTGGAAACATTGCCAAAGCCGTAGATCGCCAGATTGCGAATCGTCACGTTACTCGCGCTGATGTCCAGCCCGAGCGCCAGGCCGTTGCCGTCGACCAGCTCGATCTCCGGACGATTGACGCGTGAGAGCGTGAGCGGCGTCGTACCGACTGATCCGCCGGCACCGAGCGTCCCGACGTTCGTATTGCCGGTGAACACGGTTTGCGTGGCTCCATCGATCACGACGCTCTCGGTGATCTGCGCCAACGCGCTGGTGATACGGAAGGTGAAAACGCCGCGTGCCGCGGAGTAGCCGGCGTCGCTGGTCGGCAGATTGAACACAATCGTGTCGGTGCCGGCCGTGGCGTTGGCATTGATGATCGCGCGCCGCAGCGTTCCGCCGCCGGTGCCCGTACCGGTGTTGGTGACGACGAAGCTGGCGGCCTGGACCGCCGGCGACAGAGCCATCAAGACGGCGGCCCATGCCACCCAGCGCGCGGTGCGGATCATGGCCGATCCAGGCGCAGCGAGGTGAGCTGCTGCAATGACTGTTCGTCGAAGCTGAAGCGCAGCGACAAGAAGAAGCCGCGCGCCGTTCGCTCGGCGCCGGGGAAGTCGCCATCATCGAAACCGATCAGGTTGTAGCCGGCGGTGATCCACAGCCCGCGCCACGCCATGTACCCGCCCTCGACGCCGACTCCGTAAGACGTCATGGCGGTCGGAGCTTGCGCATACCGGCGCACACTGCCGCCCAGCGTCCAACGTGGCATCACGCGCGCGGTGTAGTGCAACGACACCAACTGCGTCAGCGTGGCGTCAGCGATCGCATCCCCTTGGACCTGCCGCACGATCAGCGTGGCTGCAAGTCGTTGACGCGCGTCCAAGCGCGCGCCGACGGCGAACGCCAGCGAGACCGCGTCCCGCAACACACCCGGCGCTTCGCGCGGCGCACCGATCCCGATCCCAGGCGGCCGAGAGGTCGTCCCGCTTCCCGGTGTTCCGGTGACCGGTCCTCCGAAATCGTTGAACACACCGGCGACAATCCCAGCGGTGCCGGAAGGATCGCCCCAACCGTTGCGCGCATCGACGCGTGTCAGAAACTGCCAACGTCCCACCAACGGCCGAAATGCGGCGCCCATCAGCAACTCGCTGCGCTTGGAATCGGTCCCTTGCTGCGGCGCATCGAGGCTGAACTGATCGCGCACGAAGATCGTCCAGGGATCGCGCGGACGGAACGCTCCGGCGGCGGTCAACAAGTGCCGCGTGTCGCGCTGACCCAGATGCAGTTCGTAGCGAGTCGAGAACAACGACGTTCCGGCGCGATACTCGTAGGCCCCTCCCAGCGTGGTGTAATCGCCGTTATCATCACCGCGCGACGTGTCGACCCGCGCCAACGATCCACTCAGCGATGAATGCGCCGTCAGCGGCAGCGTGGTCTCGAGCCCGGTGGTGGCGCGCAAGGC
>CAZAHQ010000317.1:0-5094 GCA_964484415.1 uncultured Acidobacteriota bacterium
CATGTCGCGTACACCGGCCAGAGACATTTGCAGCGTGCGCGGGATCGGCGTGGCGGAAAGAGCGAGCGAGTGAACACCCAGCGCCAGCTTCTTGATCGCTTCCTTGTGTTTGACCCCGAAGCGTTGTTCTTCATCGATGATCAGAAGCCCTAGTTTGTTGAACTTGACGTCGGCGGAAAGCAGGCGGTGAGTGCCGATCAGAATATCGACTTCACCGCGCGCCAAATCGTCCAACACCTTGCGCGTCTCGGCCGGGGACGAGAGTCGCGAAACACTCTCGACGCGCATCGGCCAGGCCGCCATCCGGGCGCGAACAGTGGCCAAATGCTGGATCGCGAGCACCGTGGTGGGAACGAGGATCGCCACCTGGTTTCCAGCTTGCATCACCTGGAATGCAGCGCGCAGCGCCACCTCGGTCTTGCCGTACCCCACGTCACCGCAGAGCAGCCGATCCATCGCGCGACCGGAGGCGAGATCGACACGGATGTCGGCCAGCGCATTCTTCTGATCGAAGGTCATCTCGTGCGGAAATGCTGCGTCGAATTCTCGCTGCCATTCGGTGTCGTGTGAGAACGATCGAGCTCGGATCGCTTTGCGCTTGGCGTACAGCTCGAGCAACTCGCCAGCGATCTTCTCGACCGCCTTGCGGACCCGCTGTCGTCTGCGGTCCCAGGCGCGACCGCCCAGGCGATCGAGCGGCACGAGTGCGTTCTCGCCGCCGCTGTACTTCTGAATCAGATCCAAGCGAGTCACCGGAACGAACAGCTTGCTGCCGCCGGCGTAGACCAGTACCAACAGTTCTTCACCGGTGTCTCGATGCTGCGTCAGTCCGGTATATCGGGCGACGCCGTGATCGACGTGCACGACAAGGTCGTCCTCTTTCAAGTCGCGCAGATCCGAAAGGAAACTGTCCTGCGCGCGGCGTTTGCGTGACGGGGGTGGAGGCGGGTCCTCGCCGAACAGATCGTGTTCGCCCAAGACCAGTGGACCATCGCTCCTGAACTCGACACCTTCTTCCAATGTGCCGGCGACAAGCACGACCTCGCCCGGGTTGGGGGCCCAGTTCTCATCGGGATCGGCGACTCGGAACTCGAGTTTGTGCTCGCGCAGCAGCTCGCCGACTCGTTCACGCCGGCCGCTGGTCTTGATCACGATCGCGGCGGTGCGACCATCGCGTTGAGCGGCAGCGAGGTCGTGCAGCCAGTCTTCGGTGCGACCTTGATAGCGGCGCGTGGGGCGGCCCTGCAAGTCGACACGCAGGCGCTCTGTTGGTTCGTCGATCGGGAGTGCGCTCAGCGTCAACGGTGCCGACCGCATCGCGAGCTCGATCTGCTCGGGGATCGTGAACAACTCCGCGGGCGTGGGGAGCGGCTCACCGGTTCGCTCACGACAGGCCGTTTCCAGGTCGGTCCACGCAGCCTCGAGTTTTTGCTCGCACTCTTCCGGTTCCCAAACGGCAATGGCGGCGTCGGTGAGGCGCTGCAGCGCGATGAACTCCTTGCGATAAAAGCGGGGAATCGCTTCCAGTCCTGCCAAGACTTCTTCGACCAAGCGAGATACGCCTGCCTCGGTGGGGGGTAGATCGTCGAGCACATGGCGCGCTCGACCCATCAGTGTCTCGAGCAGTCGATCGGCCTCTGCTGCCGTGATCGCCGCTTCGCGTGCAGGAAGCAAACGCAGGCCGGAGGTGCGGGCAATGGTGCGCTGCGTAACGCTGTCGAAGCGACGTACCGACTCGATGAAGTCGCCGAACAGCTCGACACGCAGGGGTGTCTCTTCTTGGGGCGGCCAAATGTCGAGCAAACCGCCACGGCGCGTGATGTCACCCGGCGCGGTAACGGTATCGACCATGCGATACCCGGCGTCGAGCGAGTGGCGCACCAGCTCATCGATGTCCATTGAGGTACCGACGTTCAGCTCGCGTGCCCAGCGGCGAATCGCCTCCGCTGTCGGAACCGGTGTGAGCAGCGCCGTGACCGGCGTGACAACCACGCAACGTTCGCCGCTGGCCAGTCGATCGAGCCCAGCGACGCGCGCGGCAGCGAGTGAAGGATGGGCCGGCAGGCCGCGATAGGCATCGGCATCGAGCGCGGGCAAGCGCAGCACCGGAATTGCCGGTTCCTCGGAGAGCAGCGACTCCAGTTCTTGGGCGAGGTGCCGAGCGCTGTTGTCATCGGGAACGATCAGCAGCAGCGACGCGGCCTGCGCGCGCGACGCGGCCGCCACGCCGATCAATCGCGCCACCGGAGCCAGCGCCGTCGCGCGGACAGACCTCCCCCCCGAAAAAGCCCCGATCAGGGCCTGTCGATGCTCATCGGCCAGTAACTCGACCAACCAAATCGGAAGCGACGCCTTCATCACGCCCGCCTAGCATCGCACGCAATTCGGGGACGGTATACCTATTACCGATTGCATTGCGTGCGATTCGACGCGCAAGAGCGAGCACACGTCGGGCCTCTCACTCGAGGCAATCGGAAATAGGAATGCCGTCCCCGAATTGCGTCGCGGGTTAGTGGATGGTGAAGGGGGTGATGGCGAGTGGGGCAGTCGTTTTGGGGGTGATGGTGAATTCGTAGTTGCCAGTATCGAGGGAGTAGGTGGGTAGAACAACGCGGGCTTGGCTGCAGAACGGGCCGAGGGCGGTGGTGGAGTCGAGTTGCAGCGCGGTCGATGGGAAGATCTGCACGACGTGGCGTTCACCATCGGGACTCACGGCTACGATCGCATGTTGCAACGCGGCCTGAGCCTGATCCCGCTCGGGGCCGCACAACACGTACTCGAGAGTGATTTGATCGCTGGCCTCAGCCGGATGCGAGGCATCGACATCGCGTCCCGAAACGCGTGCCGTGTCGCGCACCGCCGCCTTGGCTTTGGGACGCCAGACGAAATCGAGGCCCGAGCTGGCGGTGACACGCACATCGCTTACATGCCACGCTGATTCGCCACGTCGATTGAAAAGCATCGTAGCGCGACCTGCTCCCGACTGATCACCAAGCAGATCGTTGACCACCGCGCGCGCAATGTGCAGCCCATCCCCTTGCGCGGCGCAGTAAACCTCGAGACTCAGACCGGCGCGATCATCGTTCTTCGGGGGCGCCGGTAGCGAGAGCACAATCGGCCCTGAGGACTCCGACGAAACGCCGCAAATTGTCTTCAGTCCGTAACCGGTGTCTTGCTCCACCGCTGCATCGAGGGAGACGCTGGCCTGGTAGCTGCCATCGGTTTGCGGCAACCAGGTCAGCCGCGACAACCCGACGCGCACGCGAGCCGGCAGCAACGGCTTGCCTTGTAGCAGCACGGGAAAACCGAGTTGCACCGTGACCGGCGGCGACACGAAGTCATCGGGATTGAGCAAGGCAGCCAACCGGCGCGATTGATCGAGTTCGGCGCGACTCCAAGCGATTGCACGCTGCGGCGCCACGACCTCGTAGTCGAACAGTTTCTTGTCCTGTTGACTGTCGAGCGCAACGGTCAGGTTGTATTCCAGGTGCCGCTCCGGTGGCTCGTTCACCGCCAAGCTGAACATGTAGAAGCAGGCCGATTGCTGTGCCGGTCGCGTGAAGGCGCGCGACATCCCTTTGAGAAACTCCCCTCCCGATTCACGCGCCAACATCGACAGCAGGTCCGATGGGGCGCCGCTGCTGCTGCCCCAGCCGGCCGGAACATCGACGGTCCAAACCGAGAACCCGTTCTGCACGAGATCGCGCACCGGCTTGGTGATCTCCTCGTAACGATCCTTGCGACGAATCTGAAACCCGTTGGAACTCAGCAGCGTGATGGTCTTGCGCGTCCTCATCCACTGATGCGCGCGCATGATCCCTTCGAGCGCCGCCAAGGATCCTTGGGCGTCATACCCCGGCTCGAGGTTCTTGTACGATTCGGCAAAGGTCCGCTCAGGGTTCTTGAACGGCGCTTGTTGATCGGATTGGAGCGATTCCTTGTAAGCCGTGTCTGACTGCCGCTGCGAAGCACCGCTCGACGGTGGAGTCTGTGGATTCCGCGGCGCTCCCTCCTGCGCCGCCGATTCGGCCAGCAAGCTGTTGCGCGGCGCGAGCGAGCCGGAAGCGCCGCCCGTTGCACTGTTGTTCGACAAGGCGCGCCCCGGCGAGGCCAAGTTCAAGAGTTGTTGTTCGAGCTGCTGTTGTCCGCGCTCCTGAGAGCTGGAGGACTCCGCAGAGGGACCCAGGCGCGCGATGTCGTTGCTCGTGGAGGTCGAGCGGGCGTCGATCTTCTTGGTAAGCGACTCGGCGGTGAGAAACGTTGTCTCGCGAATCATCTGCGCTGCGGCATGCAGTTGCTCGGGATCGCGCGTGAAACCACGCGTCAGCATTCGCGTTTGACGGGTGAGCGCGTAGACCTTGTAGATCGAGTCACCGACGCTCACACGGTCCGCTAATTTGTCGAGTTCTTCCGCAATCGCCACGCGCGATTTGGCGTCGAGGTAATTGAAATCGACGACCGCAATGATCGGCGCCGGCTGGTCGGCGCTGGTACAGACTTCGTCGAAACTCAGGCGCCGTTGTTGTTCAGCGCTCAGCGGCTGGCCATCGAGTCGCAGTTTGAACTGCTCACGGGTGAGGCCCATCACCAGTTTGTCGCCGCCGGCTCGGCGATCGACGACCGTAACGTCCATTTGAACCAGCCGCACATCGACGCTTTCCTGCACGCCGGACTCGATCGGCGGGCCGGTCTCGATGGCGCGCAGCGGTTCGGCCGCAAGAAGGGCCCAAGCGATGGTCGCGATGCGGCTCACACGATGACGAGAGTTCATCCCCAGCGCTCTCCGGAGCGGTCAATCTAGCATCAGTCCAAGTGCAGCGTGCTTGACCAGGATGCCGTTCAGCCCTGTGGTGCGCGAACCAATGCGAGCATCTGCTTGCAGTCCTTGCGACGCGCAAACGCGTAGGCGCTGCGCCCCGCCTCGGTGTCCGGCAATGTGAGGTCGGGGGCGCTTTGAAGCAGCGCCTGCACTACCTCGGTGTGCGGACCACAGCCGGGCCAGCGATAGTCGATGTCCCACACACTCCCTACTGCGGCGATCAGCGCCGTATTGCCATCGGGCGGCAGCAGCTCGCAAGCCGGCACTTCGTCTAG
>CAZAHQ010000318.1:0-5081 GCA_964484415.1 uncultured Acidobacteriota bacterium
GGCGCCAACGTACTTGCGTCCCGTCAGCAGCGGCTTGAACGGTGTGACATCCATCGTCAGCACTCGCGGGCCGACACGACCATCGCCCAGCGGCGCCGGAGCGTCGGTACCGAACGGCGTGATCGCGCGCATCAACTCCAGTTGATTGTTGTTGATGCAACTGGCGCCGTTGGAGAGGCAGCTCTCATCCAGAACCAGGTAAAGGTTGGCAATTCGGTCCCACGGATCACCGCAGGTGTTGTAGCCGCCGGGGTTGGTAGCGCCGCACTTGTCGGTCGTGCCGTTTTGCCCGGCCTTGCACAATCGCGAATCGATGGTGTAGGTGACGGTGATCTTCTTCCAATCACCGACAGGGAAGTCGACCGGAACGTTGAGTTGCCAGCCGTCGGAGCGCTGCACCTTGTCGGGGCTATTCGGCACGCACTTCGACGCACCCCAGCAAAGGTAATCGTCGTTGTGTGCGCGCAACTTCACGCGCCCGGCGACCGCGTCGATGTACTCATTCGAGAACGCCGACTCATTCCCATTGGCATCGATCGCCACCACCGCGAAGTACCAGTTGACGTTGAGTTCCAAGCCGGTCATCGACGTGCTCAACGCCAGCCCCACATCCTTCGTGAAGTCGTAGCTGCGAGCACGTTTGCCGTAGTACACGCGGTACCCTGTCACCTGCCCGGCGGGTTGAGCCTGGGTCCACTGCAACTCGATGGTGGTGTCGGTGTAATTGCCGGTCAGCGTCGGCGGCGTTCCTACGGTCGACGGCTTGTTCGCCGATTCGTTGCCGGCCGCATCGACCGCAGTAACGAGATAAAAATAGTTAATCGAACTGCCGGCTGCGCCGGCGTCGGTGAAGGCCGGCCCGGTCGGGGTGCCGATACGGTTGCCGACACTGGGGACAAAATCGGGCGTGGTGCCGCGATAGACGCGGTATTGACTCACCGTTTCGGTGTTGCCAGCGGCATCGCGCGTGACGGCCGGCCAGTTGAGCAAAACGTCGGAAACGGTCTTGCCGAGCGCCACGCCGACTACCTCGGCCGGCCGCGTGACATCGGCGGACCATGCGGACAGTGAGAATGCAGCGAGCGCTACGCCGAATACGCCGATACGAACGCCCCAAGCCTTGGTCCTACACATGATGCCCCTCCCTGTTACCAGGACCGCGGAGAGATACGCCGACCAGCCTCGGATTTCAATCGTGGATCGTTCGATTTGGCACGAATCGCAGGCGTTGCCGTTCGCGCTGGTCCGGGGTGAGGGGACGGTCGCCGCAAGGCGGCCCCGTCCCCTTCCCCTGGATCACTTCAGCATGTCTTTGACGACGGGCGCCTGGGGGTCGTTGGGCGCGAGCTTGAGGAACTCACGGAACGCCTTCTTGGCCTCTTCCATCTGCCCCAGACCTGCGTAGGCAAATCCCAACTGCAAGAACGCCTGATCGTTGCGTGGGTTGAGTTCGACCGCCTTCTTGAAGGCATCCACCGCACGGCGACGATCGTCCTCACTCACCCCTTCCTTGTTCATGATCGAAACGCCGACGTTGTAGAACATCCGATCGGCGTTCCCCGGGTCTTGCTCGGCCACCTTGCGATACAACGCCTCGGCGCCGGCAAAATCGCCACGCTTGACCTTCATCCCGGCGAGCGCGATGAGTGCCTCCGCATTTCCACCGGAGTGATCGACCCAATGCTGCGCCGCCGCTTCGATCTCGGTCGCATCGCCGTCGGCGCCTTGCAACGCGACGAACATCGCCTTGGCGACCGATGCGTTCTCGGGATCGAGTTCGTTCTCCTTGCGCAGCAGCGCGACGGCCGACTCGTACTCGGCCGAATCGATCAACCAGGCCGCCATCTTCAGCCGCACCCCTTTGCGATCGGGTGCGACGGCGATCACGCGATTGCCCAGTTTGAGCGCATCGCTCACCTCACCGGCCTTGGCCAACAGCTCGGCTCGACGCCACATCAAATCGGGATCGTTGGGTTTGGTCTCCAGTGCCCTCCCTAACGCCGCGGCCGCGCCGGCGAAATCACCCAACGCTTCGGCTTCATCGGCCTGATCGACGGGCGTCATCTCGCCCGGCTTCTTGGTTGGGGCGGCGCCGCCAGGGCCAGTCGCCGCGCTGCTGGGCGCTCCGCCTTGATAGTCCGCGATTCGAGCCACTACCAACTCGACCTCGGTGTGGGTGCGGTGCTTGATAACAGCAAAACTCGCTTGATTGTGCGGCGAGAGCTTTCCCGACTGTTCCCCCGCTATTTCTCCCGTTCCTCGGCGACAGACGAAGCTGAACGACTTGATATACCAATCTGTGCTGTCGAGTCCGAAGCGATAGCCGTCTTGCAGGATCTCAACACGCGGATAGAGAAACTCGCCACGCTTGTTGGTCTTCAGTTTGAGTTTTCCCTCCGGGGTCGTGACCGGTGCGAGCCAGACGCCGAGTTCCGGAACCACGGCACCCGCCTCGTCGACCGCTTTCCCGATCAAACCATCCCAGCGGTAGTTGCCGAACTGCGCAGCGGCAGGCGTTATCGCTATCGTCGCCGCCACAACAGCCACGATCGCGATCAGCATCGCCGCCGAAACGTACGTACGTTGGCCGTTCATGCCATTTCTCCCTCGGTCGACGTTCAAGCGCCCACCGCGTCGACCTCGGCCGCCGTCTTGCGAACCGCCTCGATCGACTTGCCCAACATCTCTTTCTCGCCCGGCGTCAGCGGCACCTCGATCAGGCGTTCGATGCCGTTGCGACCGATCACCGCCGGCACGCCGATGAACAACCCTTTCACCCCGTACTGACCATCGCAGCGAGCACAAACCGCGAGAATCTTCTTCTTGTCGTAGATCACCGCTTCGGCCATCTCCAGTGCCGACCAAGCGGGCGACACGAATGCGGAACCGGAGCCGAGCAGCTTGACCACTTCCCCACCGGCGACGCGCGTCCGCGCTTCGATCGCTGCCAGCGTGCTGTCGTCGATGAACTGTTCCACCGGCAGGCCGGCGATGCGACACGCGGAACGGACCGGCACCATGTCATCGCCATGACCACCAAGCACCAATGCTTCGACGTTCTCCACCGACACGCCCGCCGCTTGGGCCACGAACAGTCGATAACGCGCGCTGTCGAGCACACCAGCCATTCCCATCAAGCGCCCGGGTTGGGGGCTCATCTTTTGGTACAGGCGATAGACGATCGCATCGAGCGGATTGGCGATCGAAATCACGATTGCCTCGGGGCAATAGGTCTTGATCCCGGCAGCCACCGCATCGGTGATTTTCAGATTGGTGGCCAACAACTCCTCGCGCGACGGCAGCGTTCCATCGGGTTTGGGCTTGCGTGGCACTCCCGCCGTATTGATGACGAGGTCGGCACCGGCCAGCACCTCGTACCCCTTGCTCCCCTCCAACACACAGTCGAAGCCGAGAACCGGACTTCCCTCGGCGATATCCAGGCACTTCCCCTTGGCCAGGTCGGGCGGCATGATGTCGACCAACGCAAGACTCCGCGCCAACCGACGTCGCGGAATCTCTTGCGCCAACACACCACCGATCATGCCCCCACCAATGACGCCGATCTTGCCCAGCATGTGTGACCTCCGAATTCATGCCTGCCGGTGTTTCACCGGCCGCGCGAGTGGTTTGCCAGGATGCGGCCCTGCCGAGTCCCGCGCAAGCGTATTGGGTCACGTGTCGATGAGGCATCGAAGCCGTTGAAAGACCGGATGTTGTGGGGCGCTTGGCGAGCGATCGGAGGGACCGCGGTGGCCGGCAGTCGCGTGCTGGCAGCCTGGCGCAGCGGCCCCTCGAAACACGATCTCGAGCAGCGGTTGGCGATGCCCGAGACACTCGCCACGCTGCCGCACGATGGATTGTGGCTGCATGCTGCCTCGGTAGGCGAAGTGCGCGCGCTGGTTCCGCTCGCGCGCGCGCTTCGACCACGGTTGAATCAGCCCGTGACGCTGGTCACGACGAGCACGATCACCGGACGCGCACTGGCCGAACGAGAACTCGGGGTTTCAGTACGATTGGCGCCGCTCGATGGCGCCGGCCCGCTGCATCGATTTCTGACCACGGTTCGACCGCGCCTGCATGTCGTCGTCGAGACCGAGGTGTGGCCGCTGAGGTTCTCGCTGTTGGCCTCAGAGCGGATACCGCTGGCGTTGGTGTCGGCGCGCTTGTCGAAGCGACGCTGGCCCACCTATCGGCGTCTCTCTGGGTTGTATGCGCGTGCGCTCGACGCGATCACGCTGCTCTGCCCGGCATCGGAGGAGGATGCCGAACGATTCTCGGCGTTGGGTGTTCCGCGCTCACGCTTTGGGCCGATCGGAAGTTTGAAGTGGGATGCGGCTGCCGCTCCGCCCGACGCGCACGAGATGACGCGCCTCGCGAACACGTTGGGGATCGACCGATCGCGACCGTGGCTCGTGATGGGAAGCGTTCACCCCGATGAAGGGCTTTCTCTTCTGACCGCGCTCGCCGGTGGGACTGTCGGCGCCGCGTTGCCGTGCGGTGTGCTCTTGGCGCCACGTCACCTCGATCGCTTCACGCCGGAACTGCAACGCGTGGAGCAGAGCGGCTGGCGTGTGCATCGCGCCTCCTCCGGCCCGGCTCCACCCCACACCGACGTGATCGTGCTCGATGCCTTGGGGCTTTTGGCGCGCGTCTACTCCTTGGCGACGGCGGCTACCATGGGTGGCACCTTCGTTGATATCGGAGGGCACACACCATTGGAAGCGGCCGTCGCTGGTTGCCCACTCGTGGCCGGGCCCTATCGCGACAAGCAATCCGATCTGTGCGCACCGCTAACCTCGGCCGGCGCGCTGATGCCGGTCGCATCGGTTGCAGCAGCGGCCGAGGTGTTGCGCGGTTGGTTGAGAGACGACGTGGCGCGTCGTCGCGCGGGAGAGGCCGGCCGTGCCGTGGTGACAGAGCATCACGGCGTGAGCGAGCGGATCAGCATCGCTGTGTCGGAGTTGTGGTGATGACCGCAGCGCGCAAACCGCTTCCATGGTTGGCACCGTTGGGCCCGCTGTATCTCTCCGGCTCGGCGCTCAAGAACGTGCTCTACGACCGGAAAGTGCTGCGACCGCAAC
>CAZAHQ010000319.1:0-5081 GCA_964484415.1 uncultured Acidobacteriota bacterium
GACCAACACGCAGCCGGTCTGTTTGAGTCGCTCCAGTTGAGGCGTGGTGACCCCGAACGCCGGTATCAAGACCACGTCGGAGTCGGTGACATCGTCCCATCCCGACGCCGAGCCGTAGGCGCCATCGAGAAACTGGTAACCAAGTTCGCGGAGCCTGCCGTTCACCTTGGGGTTGTGGATGATCTCGCCGGTCAGGAACAGCCGTTTGTCGGGGTAGAACTGACGGGTCTCGTAGGCCATCTCGACCGCACGTTCGACCCCGTAACAAAAGCCGAACTCCTTCGCGATCTGAATCGAGAAGTCGGGCCATGTCAGCATCCCGCCGGTAGCTCTGGCACGCGCCACCAGCTCGGAGGCGTAGTCGCGATCCAGATCGCCGGCCACCTGCTTGCGAAGTCCAAACCCTTTGCGGATGAGATCGCCGTCCTGGATCACGTGAACTCCCAGTGCGGTCGAGGGAAACCTACCGCCGCAGGATCCTAAACGGCCGATCGAGGCATAACAAACGAAACGCCCTCCGGCACTTGGGGGAGACGTGCGCCGGAGGGCCAAAAACCACGAAACCGGGAGTTTCGCGGAGCACCTATCTCGGCAGGATCGGGGGAGTGGGTGTCCTACACGAGCAGGCACTCTTCAGGAGGATCTTGCGGGGACTCTAGCCGACCCCTCGAGTCGGGCGGGCCGAGCGGCAAAAGCTTCGTGCTGCATATTCACCGCACGATTTGCTCAAAACCGATCCGCAATCGGAAGCGTCTGCCGCACCACGCAACACCGACGGCCAGGCTCATCACTCCTCAGCCTTGCCCGGTCGGCAGTGTCGATGTCGAGCCCGGCGGCGCCATCCCCAGGAAACCGAGCATCTGCTCTCGCAGTAGCTTGGCGTGCTCGGGCTCCAGGACGTTCAGCCGATACTCGTTGATGATCTTGGTCTGCATCCCCATCCACTCGCGCCAGCAGATGTCGCAGATCTCGTTTTGGATCCGCCGACCGACCTCTCCTGGCCACGGCGGCCAGGCCAAGCGCGGTTCGAGACGACCACACCGTGCGCACGCCCAGTCGGAACTCATCGCGCCACTGAGATCAGCAGATCGGGTGCTGTGATCTGCCCTCCGGAAATGTTGTCTTTGACCTGGATCTCGAGTTTCAGATCGGCCCCTGCAAATGAAGCCGGAAGCGGAAGCTCCCAGGCTTGAGCAGCACCGATTCGCCCGGTCAAAAGATAAGGCTTCGGCGCTTTCGACCAGGGAGCGTTGTTGCGGCGCGCATAGAGCTGATAACTGACATCCAAGTTGGCCTTGCCATCGCTCCCCGCGCCCGCTCCCAAGACGACGAAGAAGACGCGCAGCGTGTCGCCGCCTTTGAAAACGGTGGTCCCTCGCGGCACCACCTCGAAGCCGCTGGCTTGGAACGGGCCTTGTTGAGCATCGGCCTTCTGAGTGAGCGAGTCGGCCAGAATCACGGAACTGAGCTTTAGAGTTCCCTGCGGCATCCTCGCAATACGTTGTTCTCCCGCGTACCGCAGGGTCAGTTTGCCGTCTTTATCTGTGGTCCCAACCGCAAGCAGGTACGCCCCCGGCGGGAGCGTGCGAGCAGCCTGTGCGACAACGCCGTTGCTGCCCTGACGGACCGAAAAAGGAATCGCGTCAGTCCCCAACGAGAACGCGGCGTCTCCGGCTCCCTCTTTGGGACGCATGCGCGCCACGATCTTGGTTTCGTCGTCCAAGGACTGGCTGAGCGGGACGTTGAGCCACGTGTAAGTGTTGTCGCCGCTGGCAGGAAAGAAATGGAAGATCGGGGTCACGCCATCGGCAACGGCCGGGGTTGCGCCAGAAATCAACTGATCGATCGCCGCATCGAGTGGTGCACGCCACGGATACTGGATCGGTGCATCCGGTGCCTCTTGCGTCTGTTGAACGGCGCTGCCCGATTGACGAGCTACGGGTGTGGCTGGGATGTTCCATACCAGCGCTTCCAATGCGTCCACCACGCCATCGTCGTCCGTCGGCGTGCGCGCCGGCGGGTCGATCGGCGCGGTTGACGCCGGAGGCGGGTCGGCCGCCAGTGCTACGGTTGACGCAAGCATCAGGACTGCGGCCGCCATCGATTGAATCAGTCTCGTCCCCAGCCGGTTAACCATCGTCGTCGAACCTCCAAAGAACCGCTGTTCAGCGCGGAACGGCCGAGACTCTACCATTTGGGCAACGGATCGGCCGTGCGGCCGTGCGGCCCTCCGATCAACGAATCAAGGTCCCAGCCCGATCCCTGTGTGAAGGCGGCCGCTCGCACCGGGCAGGCGTCCACTCGGCACAATCCACACTGGGTTGGACGGCACGGATCGGGATGGACCATCAACTCGATCGGCCGAGTCAACTCTCCGCGCAGCAAATTGAACATCTGTCGCTGGACGTCGTGGGTCGTCTCCAAGTCCCAGTAACGCGGCAGCGTGATATGCAAATCAACGTGCACCCGATCCCCGCTGGTCCAAGCCCGGAGTTGGTGCGCTTCGATCCACGCGTCACGCCGATGCACGGAGAGAATCCTGACTATTTCGTTCAACAAGACAGGATCGGCCCGATCCATCAACCGGTCTGAGGCCTCGTGCAGCAAGTTGACTCCCGTGCGCACGATCAACAGACCGACCACGATGGCCGCAATCGGGTCGATCACCGCAATCCCCGTGACCCTGACCAGCAGCAAACCGACGATCACACCAAGGGTGGTGATGGTATCGGTGAGCAGGTGTTGACCCTCTCCCGCCATCGTCGGGCTGCGCATGCGCCGCCCGCGTTGGATTAGAAGTAACCCCACTCCGCCATTGGCCAATCCAGCCACTACCGAAAGCAACAAGCCGAGGTTGAGTCGTTGCAGGTTCGGTGGATTCCAAAGTCCTGGAATCGCTTCGCGGAATATTCCGAGTGCCGCCAACAGAATCATCGTCCCCTGCAGTCCGGCAGCGAAAAACTCGATGCGACCGTGGCCGTAAGGATGTGAGGCATCGGGCGGGCGGGTCGCGAGCCAGACACTGAACAAACCGAAGGCGCCGGTGATCACGTTGACCACCGACTCCAACGCATCGGAAAACAGCGCCTGGCTGCCGGTCAGTCGCCAGGCGATGACCTTGACCACCAGGAGCGCAATCGCCAAGGCGAGCGTTCCGACCATCATGCGCCGGCGCAGCCCCGATTCGGGGTGAAGTTCGAATACGCGATCGTTGCTCGAAGCCATGGCGCATTCTAAGGGGCATGGCCAGCGGCGCGCGCTTGACGCAGAATCCCGCGCTCATGATCGCGACTGACAACAAACGACGCGCTTGGTTTGCGCGCGGACTGACGCTCGTGGTGTTGGTCGCCGGCGTTTGCGTGCTGCTGTTCCTGTTGAGGCGAGCCGGAATCGCCAACGTGGCGGCTGCGCTCCGCTCGGCCGACGTGCGGTGGGTCATGGCGGTGATCGCCCTGATTCTGCTGCGCTCCCTCGTGATGGCGTGGCGCATCGCGGTGATCACGCGACGCGTGGTCCCGTGCCGAGTGCTGCCGTTCGTCGGCTTCGGCCTCGCTGCGCAAGCGGTCGCGCTCGTCACACCCGGAGTCCGGATCGGCGCCATGCTGATGCGCGCCTTGCTGGCCTCGCGGCGATTCGGAGGGGGCATCGCGATGCACCTCGCACCGAATCTGCTCGAGCAGATGCTGCTGGCGGCGAGTTGGGGGATCGCGTTCGCAGGGCACTTGCCTGGACATCTGGCGCAAACCCGCGGGAACTCGTTTCTACCGTTGATGTCGTTCCTGATGGCCAGTGCGGTTCTCACCGTAGGGTTCTTCGTTGGGGTCGTTCGCTTCGGCCGTTGGATCGGCGCGTGGCTGGCTCGCCCGCGCGCAGGATGGGCCGGTCGTTTGGGCGGCGCCAGCGCGGTGACCGTGCTGACGACTCAACGCTTGGTGAAAGACCCGCGCGCTATCTTGGCAGGGCTCGGCGGCGGGATCTTGTTCGCACTCGCGACCGGCGCTATCCAGTGGACCGCCTTGCGCGCATGCGGCGCACAACCGACCTGGATCATCGCGTTCTTCTCCGTGGTACTCAGCGGCACCGCCGCCGTCGCCACCGCCTCCCCCGGTGGCGTCGGCGTCACCGAAGCGGTCGAAATTGCCTACCTCAGCTCGCAAGGACTCGAACCGCAGTCGGCGGCAGCAGGGGTGCTGCTGGCGCGGGGACTTCAGTATCTCTACACCCTGGGCGGTGGCGGCTTCTTCCTTCTGCGTGCATGGCAGCGAGGAGCTCTATCCGAAGCCTCACCCACTCGAGGAACTTCCGACTAAAACGCCCAACCCCCACCGGTGCGCCATGTCGCTGCACCGAGGGCGCTGGATTCCAAGTCACCAATCGACGCACCTGCCTGTGGTGTCGCGATCGAAAGCGCCAACAACGTGAAGCGCAGACGATGGGTTGCAGTGGCGCCCCACGACGGTGCGCGGTACGAGTCGGCGCCAGGCCCGATCGCTCGTTGGTCCGCGGCAATGTTCTTCACCAACCAGAACACTCGGCTCTGCGGCGGCGCATCGAGGTCTTCGCCGATCAATGCAAGCGATTGCGTCCCTTCCGGTACAGCACTCCACTCCAGCGCAGGACTCTCGCCCCACGGTCCCGTCATCCCTACAGCCAGGCACCCGGCAGAGCCGTCCAACGGCGGTGCTAACGTGAAGGCGTCGCTCGATGGGCGCAATGCGGTCTCGACCGCTGCGGTAAGCGAAACCGCGACAAGCAGCAGCAGGATCGGGAGCGTGAGACGGGCGTCCATCAGGCCTGCAAAGGTACCGGCAAACAACGCACTTGCAGCGGTTTGAAACGGCCCCGTCCTCCCGGGTTGGAACTTGTTCGAGCCGGTTCGGCGACACGCAGCGGGCGTCGAGCCTTGCGTCTTCGCGGTAACTTCAGGTGCCGATGACAGAACTCCCCTGGCAGTCCCAACCTGACGACCCGGCCGACTACATCGCGACGCTGGCGATCCACGTGTGCCAGATGATCTGTAGCGACGAGGTGAAATCGTACGAGGTGTCGCTTGCGATTCGCGAAGCGCGGCTGGAGTGCGC
>CAZAHQ010000320.1:0-5079 GCA_964484415.1 uncultured Acidobacteriota bacterium
GCATGAAGTTGTTGAAAAACGTGAACATCTCGGTGGTGTCCCACATCCCCAGGACTTGAGTATCGGCTGGATCGAAGTGATGCTTCTGCGCTAGTGTCCCGATGACGTCGCGCTTGACCTTCTCTGTCAAGCTGTTACTCGTCGCCTTGAAGATGAAGTTCCCGACATAGCGATAGCCGGTGAGTGCCCGGAATGTGCTGGCAGGAACGAATGCCTTCTCATTGTCTCGACCGCTATAGCTCGAGTCTTGACTCTTCGGTTTCATCACACCCACGACTTGAAACGGGGAGCCCCCCAAGAGCACGACCTTTCCGATCGGATCGTCCGTACCGAAGACGTCACCTGCGAGCTTGTCGCCGAGAAAGATCGAACGGCGACTTTGTAGCTCATCGAGTTCGTTGATGAACCGTCCGCCGGCAGCGGCAATGATGTTGCGTAGGGCGCCAAACTCGGGGCTGACGCCGCTGACGTCGGTTCGCCAACGCTTGTCCCCGTAGTTCAGCAGCAACCCGTCGGACCACTCGCCACTCACGCCGCCAAGATCGTGAACTTTCGAGCGCAACAGTTGCATGTCGTCCTCGGTCAAGCGCAAGCGTCGTCCCTTCGGAAGGCCGGCGAAGGGGAGCGAGGTTTGCGACGGCCAGGTGATGACGATGTACTCGCCCAGGCCGGCGAACGACTTCATCTGCTGCGCCTGCATTCCATTTCCGAAGGCCAACAGCAATGCGACCGCCGCGGTACCCCAGACAATCCCGAAAATGGTCAGGCTGGAGCGCAGTTTCTGTGACCACAGGTCACGCCCGAGCTGCTTGATGAAGATCACCGGTCCCATGATCGCGACTCAGCCGGTGATTTCGCGAGGTGGACGCTCAACCACTTTCTCGCCTTGTTTGAGTCCTTCGGTGACCTCGATGTTCAACCCATCGGATAGGCCGGTCTTGATCTCGACCCGCTTGGGAGGCGTTTGCGGTCCGTCGGCAGGGATCTCGACAAACGCTTTCTTGCCGTTGTCTTCGAAGGTGATCAATCGCTCGGGAATGGTCACGACGTCTTTCTTTTCACGGATGATCACTTCAGCGGTTGCCGAGTAACCGGCACGCAGCGTGATGTCCTTGGTCGGATCGAGCTCGATCTCCACATCGAACAGCCGCGCGTTGTCCTTCTCCTTGGCTTGTGGCGCGATGCGCGTCAGGGTCCCGGTGACGACGGCATCGGGCAACGACCCGATCTTCAAGCGAGTCGTCATTCGCGCGGTGAGTTTGCCGACGTCGATTTCGTCTACGGTTCCACGAAACATCAGATCGCGCATGTCGGCGATGACAGCCAGTTCCGTTCCCGGCTGATAGGAGGTTAGAGGAACGACCGGATCTCCGAGATTGGCGGCCCTGGACAGAACAGTTCCCGCTTCAGGTGCGCGAATCACCGAGTCGGCGTCGCGCCCGCGTCCTGCGATACGGCCCTTGCGTACCAACTGAAGGCTGTCCTCCGAGTTCGCCAGCTCGATCTTGCTGCGCTCCCAGGCTTCCTTCGTTCCATCCAGATCGCCGCGGCTGACGACTCCCTCGCCGTGCAGTTGTTGAATCCGGATCCAATCGGACTCTGACTTGGCGAAGCGCGATCTTGCGTCGCTGACACGCCGCTCCGCTTCAAGCAACTCTGCCGGGGTCGGATCGGCGGCGATATCGAACAGCGGATCGCCCGCCTTGACCTGATCGCCGACCTGCACATAGACGCGACGCACGATGCCGGAGATCTTGGACTTGACGCTGAATTTCTCGCGCGGTTCGATCTGACCAGTGGCCAGCGCTTTTTCGGTAATCGATCCGATCGCGACGTCGACCGTCTTCAGGTCGGACTCGGCCGACTTGCGACTGCTGAGCCAGGCATAGGCGCCGAAGGCTAACGACCCGAGCACGGCAAGAACCACGAACAAACGAACGAGTTTGGCCATCGACCCTCCTGTTCCCTCAACAACACCGACAACAACCGCCAAGACGCGCGCGAGTGTGCGGCCTTAGCGAACCCCCACCCAAGAGGCACTGACTCCAGAGGTTCCGAGCCTTGACCGAGCGGTAGTCGCGCTGTTTCGCTGTTCAGAACGCGGCGATCGCCAGAAGGTTTCCTGACTTTGACGAGCGATGTCTGTGAAGGGTTGTAAAACAAAGGCTGGCGGTTTGCTGCTAGCGGGGGAAGGCGCCGGGGAGTCCGGCGTCCACCGGCAGGACCGCCCCGGTTGTCGGCGTCCGTCGCTCGACGAAAAACAGGACCGCCTGCGCCACATGATCGGGTCTCACGGCGAGCTTGAGCAGGCTTCGTTGCCGGTAGATCTCGGGCAGTGCCGCTGGGTCGATCCCCTTGGATCGGGCACGGGCGGCGCCGGCGCTCTGCCACAACTGCGACGGGATCTGCTCGTCACCGAAAACGGCGTCCGGCGAGACGACATTCACGCGAATGTCGTGAGGTGCCAACTCGAGTGCGGCGACGCGCGCCAGTTGATGCGCCGCAGCCTTGGAGGCGGAGTACGCCGCGAACGACGCGCCCGGGTCCATGACGTTTTTGGTGGAGATCAAGACGATGTCGCCGCCTGTCGCTTGCAGCTTCGAGATCCTCGTGAAGACACCCATCAGGTGAAAAGAACCAAGCGCGTTAACGTCGAAACTGCGGCGCAGCGACTCCTCCGAGAGAGCATCGATGTCGGCGACCTCGGCGATGCCGTGAGCGAGCACGAGCAAATCGAGCCCACCGTACTCCGCGACAACCCGCTGAACCGCGGCCTCGCAGGCCGATTTGTCGGTGACATCGAACGCGAGCGTGAACGGCGCGCTCCCCGACGTCCGGACGCGGTCGGCAGCGACCTGCAACCGGTTCGATTGCTCGCCACCGGGGCGATCGGCCATCACGACGGCGGCGCCGGATTGAGCCAGAGATCCCGAAATGGCAGCCCCGATCGCGCCAGCAGCACCGGTAACGAGTGCCACGCGCCCGGTCGACGCGGGGCGTTTGACCCGGCGGACCTTGGCTTGCTCGGGTGGCCAGAACTCCACCTCGAACACGTCGCGTTCCTGAAGTCCCTCGAATTCACCGAGCTGCTCTGCGGCGAATCGAGCCGTAAGACTCTGCTCGACGATGTCGGCCGCGACCGACGCTTCACGCTTCGTCGCTGCGGCGCAGAACAGACCCAACCCGGGCATCAGGACCACGCGCGGGTAAGGGTCCTCGACGAACAGCTCTCGTGAGCCCCGGTGCCGCTCGAGATACCGCTCGTAACGCTGCACATAGTCGGCCACCTGAGTGCGTGCCCGCAGTGAGAATGCGTCGACCGACTCACCCGGAATCTCCGGCAACACCAAGGGGAGATTCTTCGTCCGAATCACATGGTCGGGCGTCAGCACGCCGCGCGCGGCCAGCTCTGCTAACCGCGCGTCGTCGAGTTGCGCGCGCAGTACCGCGTCACCCCTGAAAGCCAACACGACGCGTCGAAACGGTCGATCAGGATTGTGCGAGAGCGGCGAGAGTGCGCCGCGCAATGCTGGCGCGAGCGTGGCGGCACGACGCAGCACGTTTTCGGCGGAGACCTCCACGCGGGCGCACGCGCGCGCGAGATCGCGCTGCTTTTCCCACAGAGATTGGCAAGCCTGGACCGCGGCGATCATTCGGTCGTACGACTCCTTCGCGGTGTCACCCCAGGTGAAGATTCCATGATGGCGACAGACCAAACCGTGCAGGTCATCGCGCCCCGCGAGTGCATCGCGCGTTGCAACGGCAAGCGCGAAGCCGGGCATGACGTAGTCGAGCACTGCGAATCGAGATCCAAGTGCGGTGGCAATCAACGCGTTGCCTGACGGTTGGTTGGTGAGCACCAACACCGCCATGGCGTGTGTGTGATCGACGAACTTCGCGGGGATCCATGCGTGCAGCAGTGCCTCGACCGAGGGGAACGGTGACGAGGGCGCAAGCTTGAGTGCCTCGAGCGCGGCGACCATCTCCGTGTCGCTCATCGTATCCCGTGACTTCAAGCGGCGAAGGGCCCCGAGGTCGAGTGGTGTCAACCCGTCTGGAACGAGATCGGCGAGATCGTAGCCGGAGCCCTTGACGCGCAATACATCGATAGGTGTCCCGGTGACATCGTGCTCGCGCGTCTTCACCGACGTATTGCCGCCGCCATGCAACACCAACAACGGATCGGCTCCGATCAGTCTCGAGGTGTAGACCCGCAGCGCCACGTCGGAGCCCAGCGCGCCCCACATCGTCAGTGCCCGCTCAGCCTCGACCTCGGAGTAGGGAGTGCCGACCATGTGCTTCCGCGGTCAGCGCTCGCCCTTGCGCGGACGCTCGGCTTTTTCCGGCTCGGGTTGGAACGGCTCGGTGTAGAGCGGCTCATCGTTGACCTCCACCTCCGGTAGTCCGGCCAGCACGATTTCCCGACTCTCGGTGTTGACGTGAACGCGATCTTGGACCACCTCCTCGAGGACGGCAGCGATGCGCGAACTCCCTTTGCGTGTCTCGACCAGGGGCGGCGCTCCGGCCGTGATGTTCTCCCATCGTCGGGCGACCACCGTGGTCAATAGGAACCGGTTCGGGATCTTCGTCAGCGCTTTCTCGATCGGTTTGATCATGGGCTCTCCTGGGGTAAGGCGGATACGAGTGCGGTCAACCGCCCTCGCGCATCATTCTTAGGAACTCACCGTTGCTCGGAGTCTTCGATAGACGATCGAGCAGTAGCTCCATCGCCTCCATGCCATTCATCTGTGCCAGTACCTTACGCAGCACCCAGACGGCGTTGAGTGTGTCGCTCGGAAGCAGTAGTTCTTCCTTGCGCGTGCCTGACCGGGTGATGTCGATCGCAGGGAAAACGCGCCTATCGGCGAGTCGGCGATCGAGGTGGATCTCCATGTTTCCTGTGCCCTTGAACTCTTCGAAGATCACCTCGTCCATACGCGAACCGGTGTCGACCAGCGCCGATCCGATGATCGTCAGAGAGCCGCCTTCTTCCAGGTTTCGCGCCGCACCGAAAAATCGCTTTGGGCGCTGCAAGGCATTCGAGTCCAGGCCGCCGGACAGAACCTTGCCCGAAGAGGG
>CAZAHQ010000321.1:0-5074 GCA_964484415.1 uncultured Acidobacteriota bacterium
GTCCTTTGCGGGTCCGAGCGGCTAACGTGAATTGGGAAACGACCAGTACGCCTCCATCCACCTCGCCGAGCGTGCGAACCCACGGGGTTCCTTTCTCATCTGCAAACAACTTCATCGCCGCGATTCGTCGCGCGTACCAATCGACACGGTTGGCGTCATCGCCGCGTTCGAGGCCAAGCAAGACCAGCGCACCGCGCTGGATCGCACCCACGACTTGCCCGTCGACCCGCACTTCCGCGCGCGAGACACGCTGCAACAAGCACTTCATCGCGATCCACCCGAAACGCGCCGCACCAGCCGTGCGCCGATCCCCATCAGTTGCTGCGCTTCGGCTACACCGAACTGCGCCATCACCGGAAACAGGACGGCGAGGCCCGCCACGATCTGTAGCGTGAGGCGCACGATCGACGGGACCAGCGCATCACCCGGCAGAACCGACAACAATCCCCAGCCCATCAGCCAGCAGGTGCCGGCCATCGCCCCAGAAGCCAGCAGCGCCTTGAATGCCGTCGACATCACGCGCTCTTTGGCCAAGCTGCCAACCTCACGCCGCAACAGCAGGCTTGTGATCGTGGCATTGGCGCAGGCGGCCAGACCGGTGGTCAAGGCCAGCCATGCATACGACCATCCTGCACGCCAGATCATCACGTTGATCACGACCTTCGCTCCGATCATCGCCAGCGAAACGGAAACCGGCACCCAGGAGCGACCCAGCGTGTACAGCGTGGGGACATACAGCTTGATCAGTGCATAGGCCGGCAAGCCGATCGCATAGAGCGACAGCAAGAGCGCGGTCGCCTGAGTTGCTTCAGGCCCGAACTTCCCGTGTTGATAGACCACGCGAACGATCGGCTGAGCGAGCAACATCAGTCCGACAGCCGCCGGAATGGTGAGCACCAGCGTCATGCGCAGTGAGCTGCCGAGCGTGGTGCGAAACCCGCTCATGTCTCCACGGGCACGGTCACGCGAGACGTGCGTCAGGTTCACGGTACTGATCGCAACGCCGAATAGTCCTACCGGTAGCAGCCAAATTCGAAACGCGTACACCAGATACGACATCGGCCCGTCACCGTAGTGAGACGCTACCTGGCTGTCGACCAACGTGTTGATGAACGTGCCCGCGACACCAACGACAGCCGGCCCCATGCGCATCAGGATCTTGCGCGAGGCACCGCCCACCGCGTCGAAGAGGACTCTGAAGCGAAAACCGTCCCGCCATGTGGCGGGAAGTTGGATCGCCAGTTGAAGCGCTCCACCCAAAACCGAACCGATCGCAAGGCTCGTGACACCGGGAAGCCCGGCATGCTCACACACCGGCGTCAGCAAAACCGCCGAGAACACCATGGCCAGATTGAACCCAGCCGATGCCACGGATGGGATGAAGTACTCGCCCCGCACATTCGCCATTCCCATCAACACGGCGCCGATCGACAGGAAGAACAGAAACGGCGAGAGAAACTGCGCGACGGTCGCTGCTGCATCGATCTTGCCCGGGTCGAACCCTGAGGAGATCGACAGCACGTACGCCTTGGAAAACAGCACGATCGAAAGCCCGAACAGGCCGGTGACAACCATCAGTACAGACAAGACGCAGTTCGCCAGACGAAACGCTGCTGCTTTTCCCTGTTGCTCGCGGACCTCCGTGTAGACCGGAACGAACGCGGCATTCAGCGAGCCTTCGGCGAGCAGTTCGCGCAACATGTTCGGGATGCGGAACGCGGCCCAGAATGCATCGGTCGCCCCCGGAGCGAAGCACCCGGCGATCACCTGTTCGCGTACCAACCCGGCCAGCCGGCTGAGCGTGATCGCAAGCGACATCGCGCCGGCGGAGCGGTTCATGGAGCGAGACATGGGCGGCATTATCGCCACTTCCCGCTGCTTGGACAGGCGATGGCTGCGCGTCTTGTGCCACCGGTTGGCCTATGCGAGGATCCCGCCCCTCAAAGGAGCCGCCGTATGGCCTCGATGGCGAAGGTAACTGTGATTGGCAATCTGGGTCGTGACGCCGAGTTGAAGTACTCCAACTCAGGGACGCCGCTGTTGGAGTTCACGATTGCGACGAACGAGAAGTGGAGTGATCGCAGCGGCGGCATGCAGGAACACACGCAGTGGTTCCGCGTCACGTTGTGGGGGAAACAGGCTGAATCCCTCAAGCAGTATTTGCTCAAAGGGAAGCAGGTTTACGTCGATGGCAAGCTGCGGGCTCGCGAATGGACCGACAAAGAGGGCAAGACCCGCACCAGCCTCGAGGTTCGCGCCGAGACGATCCAACTGCTCGGCGGCGGTGGTCGCCCAGGGGGTGGAGGCGAGGCTGGCGGCGCCTACCCGCAGGAACTCGACGGCGATGATCCTGGGTTGGACGACAGCTCCATTCCTTTTTGAATCTCGGTGATTAATTTGCCGCCCTCCCGGGCGAGCGGTATATGTCTGCTGTCTCGGGAGGGCGTTGCGTGCCTCGTCACCGGCTTTTTCTAAGAAGTTTGGCGCTGTCCGTTACCTGCGCGTCGGCACTGTCGTTCGGTTCGTACGCGTTCGAGAACGAGCGACTGGGGGCGCCCGTCAACGGTGAGGCGGTCTCTCAGGAACTCACTTTTTTCATCAGCGCCGATGCCCGACCGCTGCAGGGCGAGGCCTACAAGATCGAGGTTGCGCGAGATCGCAATTTCGAGAAGATCGCCGCCACATTCGACGGCAACAAGGAGCGGGGCGGTTGGTCGATGGGCGATCCCGCCGGGCTCGAGGATGTGCCTCCAGAACTACAACCCAGCAACTTCTTGGGGATCCACCTGCGAGTCACCAGCAAGCTCGAGGATGGTGAGTATTTCTGGCGAGCTTTGAAGACGACCGGCGGCGGCGGCTGGACCAAGATCGGTGATCCGGAGTCGTTCGTGATCGATACCCGCGCACCTGCCGACATCGACACGCTGCGACTCCGACGCCTCCCCGACGGGAGCATTCAGCTTTGGTGGGCGCCCGTGACCTTTGGGTTGGACAACCGGCCCGACACCGTCGCCGGCTATCGCGTCTACCGCTACGAGAAGTTGCTCAAGCGGTATCCACCGATGACACGATATCTGCTGCGAGAGATCGAATCCGACACGACGATTACCGTTCCCTTGAAAGAGAACGAGCCGAGCGTTGTTTTCTACCGTGTATCAGCGGTCGATGCCGTGGGGAACGAAGACGGACGCCGTCGTCCCACGCCGATCGGCGCACTCGACGCCGCCTTCAACCCACCGGACGCCGATGCGATGACCGATCCGAAGGTGCTTGGCCAACTCTACGAAGAGGCTCGGCGAAAAGAAAAAAGAGACTAGCGTCACGGGATTCAGCAGCCGCTAGCCCTCTTCGTTTGCCTGCGCAGTTCCGTTCGCTACTTCAATCGCTCGACCGCGCTGCGCGCGTCGGTAACCAGGGACGACTGCGGGAATAAGTCGATCAGTTGCTCCCAGGTCCCCTTGGCTTCCGCTTTCTGTCCCATCGCTTCTTGCGCGCGCGCTTTCCCGGCGAGCGCCAGGTCGCGTGGATACCAACCGTTGGTGTCGGCCGCCAGCGTGGTGTAGATCTCGAGCGCCTTGTCGTGTTGATTGTTGGCCGAATACGCTCCCGCGAGTGCGGCACGCACGATCGGCCCTAGCGACACGTCACTACCGAGACTCGATGCCGCCGTTTCGAGCTCGCGCACCGCGCCGGCAGCGTCCCCAGAGTCCAGCAACGCAACCCCGTGCAGGTAGCGCGCCGATTCGCCCAGCACACCACTCCCGCTGGCCTCGTTGAGGCGATCGATAGCCGCCTTCGCTCGCTCGGCCTCGGACGAGTAGACGGGTCGATACGGATCATCTGGCCGCGGAGCTTCGCCGCCGACAGGGGCGACCATCGCCGCCTGGCCGCGGGTCAGCAGATCGGATGCTTTGGTGCTTTGGCCGCTGATGAGCCAATTGGCCACTAGCAACACCGCAACGATGGCGACCACACCAACAGCGCCGTACAACCAAGGCTTGGGATTGTCTTCGATTCGATGGACGAGAGTTTTCGTGGTCTCGACGAATTCGTCCTGCTTCAGGTGCTTGCGCTCTACCCTATCCATCCGATCCTCCACCGCTGGTCGTTCCAACGGCCGTGCTTTCGCCACCGCGAGACTTCGTCCTATTGGTAGGCCCGGCAGGAGTTGAACCTGCGACCAACGGTTTAGGAAACCGCTGCTCTATCCACTGAGCTACGAGCCCGACTTCAGCCGCCCAGCCAGCGGGCGGTGGGCCCTCGTCCGTGGGCGAGCGGGCGGGATTCTAGCTCTAAGCGCGCCGCCTGGCCTCATCAAGAACCGTCGACGGCCTCGGTAACCGGCCGGTGCGCGTCTCGTGACCCGGTCAGTACGCAAGCACGCTGCGTACCGATCGGTCGGTCAGGCGGTCCCGCCCCTGAAGCGCCGTGAGCTCGACGATAAAGGCGAGCCCCGCGACGACCCCTCCGATTCGTTCCACCAGGCGGCAACTCGCGGCAGCCGTACCGCCCGTCGCCAGCACGTCATCGACGACCACGACTCGCTGATCACGATCCAGGGCGTCATCGTGCATCTCGAGTTGCCCCGCTCCGTACTCGAGCGAGTACGTCTCGGTTTGACGTGCCCACGGCAGTTTGCCTGGTTTGCGCACCGGGACGAACCCAATACCCAGACGAAGCGCCAATGGCGCGCCAAAGAGAAATCCTCGGGATTCGATTCCGACGATGACCTGTGGAGCCATCTCATGCACCGCGGCATGCAAAAGATCCAGCGTTGCATCGAACGCGCGCCCGTTTCTCAGCAGCGGCGTGATGTCACGAAAGAGAATCCCTTGACTCGGGAAGTCCGGGACATCTCGAATGTACTTTCTGAGATCGGCCTGGTTCACAGCTATTTCCTGATTCCGAAGCCAGAAAGGCCTTCGAGTGGTGCCTCGAACTGCTCGATCCGGATCACCCGCGCGTAACGCGCGCCGCGAGAGAGATCGAAGGCAAACTCCTTGAGTTGCTCGGGGGTGCCCTCGACAACCGCCTCGACGGTCCCATCCGGCGCATTGCGGACCCACCCGTCGAG
>CAZAHQ010000322.1:0-5067 GCA_964484415.1 uncultured Acidobacteriota bacterium
GAGATCATCCGCGAGCGGATCCACAGCTCCTTCGGCGCCGAGATGCGAATGACGTTCGTGTGGATGGACCGGATTCCGCGCACCAAGTCGGGCAAGTTCCGATTCCAGCTCAACAAGATCGGCAAGCCCGAGGACTGGCCCGACCACGCGCGCGTCTAGCCGGTAGAAGTTCTGTAATAGCTCGCGCGCTAGCACTTGATCCTGGTCCCCGATGAGAGCCTGACTTCGCCGGCGGGCAGTGCCTGGCTAGCCGGCTTGGAACTCGATCCATTCGGTAGCAATTGCGGTGAGGCAACGGTACGCCGTCGGTAGCAGAATCGAATGAGGCAACGCGACCAGTTACGCCATTCCTTTTTCCACAGAACTCGGGACGGACCCGGACACCATAGCTGGAGTCACGTTATGGCTGAACCGGTACAGTCCCGCTCGGTGTCGGGGTGTTCACCGTTATCACTCCAAGATCGATCGTACCGTTGACCGCTGTCAGCCTCGTCGCTGGCAAGCGATAGAGCTCTCGTCCTTGTTGCTCTATTCGAAGCGCACATACGTGGGTCGGGCCTCCGAAGTCGGAAGCCGTAACAACGAAAAAAGACCCGTCAGGTTTCACGGCAAGGCTGTCCTCCCCGCGGCGATCGCATTCAACGACTACCGTACAATTGACGCAATTCGCCCTGCCGTCGATCAAAATTCGCCCTCTAATAGGAACCGCGGGATCGGCCGGGCAACCCAGCAGGAACGATACTGCCACGAGGTAGACACCTCTAATCCTCTGTGCTCTTCGCATCTCACGGCCTCGACATGCAGGCTTCGAACGCTTGTCTCTTCGCAGATTCCGTCGCGTCCGCAGCGATCTCCCATGGGTGCGCGTCATGCAGTGCTAGCCCGACCGCGTCTGATAGGCTGCCGCGAATGATCTGCTCTTCCTTGAACCGGCTCTTCTTCATCCGTCCTCCTGAATTGGTCTCCACCCCGATTCTTGGTCCAGCCAGGCTCTCGTAATCGAGCTGAGCTTCGGTCAGCCTAGCGCGCCACGCGTGCCGCGGCTCGAGTCGAGCGGATGGTCGAGGCCTGATGATCTCGCGACCGCCCTGATGATCTCGCAACTTCGCTCGCACGAGACTGGTGACACGAGCACCCGGAACGCAAACCGACGCCGCCACCGGAGTGGATTCGTGGTACGCACATCGCACTCGAGCACGACACACCAATTCCGCGCTGTTTGCTGCTCACCAACTCGCATGCAACTACGGCACAATGGGCTGATGGCACTCACCCGAGCCTCGCTCCGCACCCACCCGCTCACCGCCGATCGTTGGGACGATCTTGCGACGCTCTTCGGCCCGCGCGGTGCCTGTGCCGGATGCTGGTGCATGTTTTGGCGCCGGCCGCGGCGCGAGTGGGAAGCGGGGAAGGGGGCGGGAAACCGCCGCTCCTTTCAGGCGGTCGTAAAGGCGGGGCCCCCGCCGGGGATCATCGCCTACGGTGCAGGCGAGCCGGTCGGTTGGTGCGCGCTCGCGCCCCGATCGAGTTATTCGGGCCTGACGCGCTCGCGTGTGCTCCGGCCGGTTGACGCCTCGCCGGCTTGGTCGATCAGTTGTTTCTTCGTACGTCGTGATTGGCGCCGTCGAGGAGTCACGGTGGTGTTGCTCGATGCCGCCGCGGACTTCGCGCGCCAGCACGGGGCGACGGTGCTCGAAGGTTATCCGATCGACACGCGCGGCAAACTACAACCGGCGGCATTCGTCTGGTTCGGCACGATGGAGAGTTTCCTGCGAGCCGGATTTGAAGAGGTCGCGCGCCGTTCGCCCACACGACCGATCATGCGCCGCTCACTGTAGCGCCCGCTTACAACGCGACGGGTGGAAGGTGCATCGCCTGCGCCACCTCATCACGCAAGTACACGACAGCCAACTCGTCGGCGTAGACGGCGCGCCATCCGGGCGTTCGCGAGAGACCCTCGATTTGCGGCGAGGAGCGCTCGCGGTCGAGCAAGATCGAAGGCCACTGTCGATCTCGAACGAGCAACGGCTCCCAGGTCCGAGCATCGCCGTCGGCCATCGAGCGCAGCACCGTGAGATAGTTCTCGAACAGCGCGCGTGAGGCGACCTCGAGTCGCGGATCGATGAAGACGCGCACGCGGCCAGCAGAGTGAAACAGCGTCAAGTTGGCCTCGCCGAAATGCGACACGAAGGCGCGCTGCGGCATCTGCGGTTGTGTCAGGAATCGCTGTGCGGCGTGCGCGTACCAGTTGCTGCGCTCACCGAGGCCGAGTTCCCGCCCCTCGCCGGTCCAGTTGTAGAACACACCTGTCACCAACAGCAATGTCAGTGCGCCGAGCCCTGCCGCGGCGGCGATGATCGAGCGCCGGCCGCTGTCACGTGCGATCGATCCAGGATCGCGGCGCCGTTGTTGGCGCGACCGCGGCTCGCGACGCGCGCGCCACACAGCGAGAGCTTCATGCAGGTGAGTGATGGTCACGGTCGCGGCAACCCAAGCAAAAAACGCCACATTGCGCGTGGCTGACCAACCGAGCATCGTGAACAACGCCAGCAGTATCAAGCGTGAGGGCCGCACACGCCGCGCCCAGACGGCGGCGAGAATCCCCGCGATCGCAATCAAAAGCGTGGCAACGAACGCCAGCACGTATGGATTGCTCGGGTCGCGTTCCAGGAAGAACGAAATCGGCCGAAGCTCCCCGATGAATTGCTTGAAGAACAGATGGTCCTGGCCTTGCCCGAAGATCACCTGGATTGGAAACAGCGCACCCGCGATTCCGTACGGGTTGATCAGGCAGGCCAAGAGCGTTGTGCCGGTAACGGCGGCCAGCATCCGCTTGGGCGGTGCGCCTTCACGATCCAAAAACGTCAAGAGCAGCACCAACGGCCCGAAGAGAAAAAAAGGATGCAGGTTCACCCAGACCAACTCGAGCACCGGGAGCAACCACAGCAAGCGAGGTCGCGCCTCCGCCTGAGTAATCACGGCGAAGAACGCCGCGAGCAGCACCAACGACGCCATTTCCGGACGCTCGTAGCAGCGGCCCGACAGCGAAACCAAGGGGGCCAACCAGACTGATGCCACCAGGGCCTGACTGGTGCCGCGCGGTTGCGCCACGATCGACAGCAGCACTGCGCCCGCTGCGCACAGCGCTTTTGCGATCACCAACAGCGACACGCCGCCGAGTGAGAACAGCGCCAGCGCAATCAACTGAAAGCCCCAATAAAGATCGATCCACGGCCGACCCTCTACTCCCCACAAGAATGGATCGACGCCGGTGATCGATCCGGTTTCGACGATTCGTTGCGCGGCCGCGAGGTGCCCCCACAGATCGAAGTCCCAAGCAGGGAAAAGCCCGAACAAAAAACTCAGCGCCACGAGCGCGGCGAGCAGCAAGGGCGGTGGCGTCGAGCGCGGATCGGTCACGCTCGCCATTGTAGAGAAACGAACGAGCCGCGTTGTTACTTGGTGTCGGTGCGCTGAAGATTCGTGACGTCGGACGGGGGGGTGTTCGCCGGTCCCGACTTGGTGAGGATCTCGGCGCTGCCGGAAGCCAGCGTCACGGAGCTCACGCTGACGCCCTCGACCGTGGTCATTGTTTCTCCCAGGTCGACGGTTTGCGTGAATGTCGTTGGGTTGACCAAGACACGACCCTTGCTGAACTTGCGGCTGGCCACCCCGTTGGGGAGTTTGAGATAGCGCTCACTGGGGGAACCGAGGTCGATCGCCGCTTCGGGGAAGGTCTGCGCAAACCGATTGGCGATCGCTTCCTCTGCCGTCCCTTTCCAGAAGTTCATGCACGACTTGGGACCGGTCCAAATCAAGAGCATCGAGGCGATGCCGTAGCGATTCACCGTCTTGGAATGCACGCCCGCGCCGATCAAGGGGGTCGCCCACTTGTTGCGATCGGTCACGCCCTGAAACAGATCGAGATCGCGCTGCCAATCGCTGCCGAGTTTGGAGGTCGCTGCCGTTCCTGTGCCGGCCGCGACCCAATCTTCCATCGTGCAGCCGTCGGTATGTTCCAGATAGGCGTACGAGTTGTCTTTCCACGTGGGATAGTTCGCGCTCGCGATGCAACCGTTGTACACGAGCGTCTTGCCGGCACCGACCGCCGACTTCATCGCCGCCAGGAACCCTTTTTGATCGGCAACCCACTCGGCTTCGACCTGCGTGTGCCCGTCGGGATAAACCGGCGTGGCGGTGACCCAACCGCTGGAGACCTTGCCGGGCCGATACGGCCACGAGGGGTTGGTGTTGTCCATGAAGACGCCATCGAATCCTCGTGTCCCGCCGTACGCCCCACCGCCCGTGACGATGTCTTGGAATCGATCCGCGACGTACTGCCGGTAGGCGGCATTTCCCATGTTCATTCCGAACCGGCAATTGCAGTTCGCACCGCTGGTTTTGCAGGATGGCGGGTCGCAGTCGGTCGCGTCGGCCGTGCTGTAGGTCGCGATCCGGTTCCCCTGGCCGTCGTGGTAGAACCAGTCCTCGTGATTGGCGCTGATGAAGTTGTAATCGGGATTACCAGGACCGCTATCGAACCAGGACTGGTAGACGATCGCCACGATGTTCGGATTGGTTTGGTAGTACTGATCGGGGGGGCCGTTGTCGGCCCAGCCGGTCCCCAGGACAACAAGGTCGTGGGTATCGGCGATCCGTGCCTGCTGATCCGCGCTCGAACCGCCAGGATGGTAGTTCGCCGCCACGCCGATGGTCCCGCCGTTGGCGGAGTTGGTCTGCGCCAGCGCGGACTCCGACAGTCCCAGAGCCAATACCAAGACACACGCCAGGCGGAAGCGGGTGGGTCTTACCGGCAGACTTGTAGCAGACCGGTCGCGCATCGTCCCTCGATTCACGAACAGACCCAGCAAGTCAGGTGCCACAAGGCGGAAGTCGACGTGGCAGGCGATCTGTCTCGTGCTAGCGCGGACGACAGCGAACGATCATGTAGCCAGCGAGATATTTGAAAGGCGCGACGTCGACGAGGGCTTCGAGAGCGTAGGCGATGGCAGCAAACCCAGGCCAGGCGTTATTGCTGCGTCGCGAGCGGAAATACTGCAGCGGGAA
>CAZAHQ010000323.1:0-5060 GCA_964484415.1 uncultured Acidobacteriota bacterium
CGAGCGCCTCGCCGTCGAGTCGGGGGTGAGTGCGGACAACCACATTGCGCCGACTCTGGAGCACCAACCCCAACCCGTCCTCGTCGGGCGCAGCAAAACAGATTGTGATCGGATCTTGTCGCCGCATCGCCAGCGTATTGTAGGCGGCGATGGACCAGCGATCGCGCCGCCGTGTCCGCGATCAGCGCGCCTAGTGCGATTGGCTCACCACCCGAACGACCCATGGCGCTGGCCCGATTCAAAGGGCGAGCGCATTCAGAGTGTGGCGCCCACAACCAGGGTCCGTCGCCCCAAAAGAGGTTCGCGACAACGCAAACCGCTCCTCGTGAGGCCTTTCTATTTCTTCTTCACGCGGGGCAACTTCCGCTGCTTGAAGACCCCGCCGGATTCCTGGCCGTCTTTCCTTGCTGGATCGATTGACGACTCTAAATGGCGCGTTCTGCGCTCCGGTGCTACAAGCAACCCGATGAGTCAAGCCGGCTGGGCATTTGCTTCAGTGTTGGCGATATTCGCCGCGATTGCATTGGGAGCACTGACGTGGTTTGCGATCGCCGCGTTGATCGAGGTGCGTGCCACGGCCAAGGAGTTGCGCGAGTCGTTGCGCCGCTTGACTCCGTTAGCTGAAGACACGCTACGCCAAACTCGGAACTTGACGGAAACGGCGGCGAATGAGGTCGCAGGCTTCGCCCATTGGCGTCAGACCAGTTTCGCTAATGTCGCTTCGGGGTTCAGTACCGTCTTGAGCTTGGTGCGAGCCTTGTTCCTACCGAGCACGCCTCGAAGCGAGCTCGAACACACGCCTGCGAAGAGGAGTGACACATGAGCGAGCACAAGGCTTCCTGGTTGCCGCTGTTTGTACTGGGTGGGTTGATTGGCGCCGGTCTGGCGCTGCTCTTCGCGCCGCGAACCGGCAAGGACACACGCGAGAAACTCAAGGGGATGGCACGCGAGTCTGCCGAACGTTTCCGACGGCACGACGAGCGAGTAGAAACGCGTTAGTCCACCTCCGCCTCGGGTTTTCCCCGCGACTTTTTTCGGCCGACCGTGGTTTCGTGCGCTGTTTCGCACCGAATCGGTCGTTCAATGGGCTCCCTGTTTCAGTGTGCGACTTTTCCGATCGAGGTCGCGCGGGAGGCCCACGGATGTGGAACACGGCGCATCGCTTCGGTTCTTATCTGAGAGAGTTGCGCGAGGAACGTCGCCTTACCCTGGATGACATCGAGCGAATCACAGCTGATGCGCCTGAACCGATCACTCGGAGCCTGCTCTCTCGATTGGAGAACGGTCGCGCCCGCGTCTCCGCGCTCAAGCTGCTGGCTCTGGCCGGTTCATATCGCGTTCGACTCTCGGTCCTCGCCGAGCGATTGGAAATGTTTCACACACACGGGGAACTGGCTAGCAGCAGCGAATCCGCCGCGCAGGCCTGCGCTGAGGCCTATGCGGCGCTCGCGTCCGGAAATGTCGATCGCGCTCGGGCGCTCTTCGGGCTGGTGGACTCGTCGGCCCATGCCGACCGCCGCGTTGTCGATGAGTTGCGTTTGGAGGTCGCGCGGAAACTGCTCGATCACTCGCGCCCGCGAGCGGCACGAGAGTTGATCGAGGGCGCGCTGTCGATGACGCCCGATGACCCATCGGCGCTGCCGCTGTTGTTGCTGCTCGTGCAGGTGGCTCAGGCCCTTGGGCAGCCGCTCCTGGCTCGCTCTGCAACGTTGGCGCTACGTCAGCAGCCAAGACCCTGGCACGCGCGTTATCTGTGCGATGTCGCCGCATTGGATGCGCACGAACAGATCGAGGCGGGACGAACCGATGCCGCCATCGACATCTGGTTGAGAACACTCGATCTCACGTTACGCAGCGGCGACCACCGGAACGCTGCGCGCGCGACATTGGAGTTGGCTCGACTAGAGCGAGCGCGACGGCGTCATCAAGCGGCACTCTCCTGGCTGGAGAAGGCACGTCATCACGCAGAGATTAGCACCGACTCGGCGCTCTGGATCCAGATCGCACTCGAGGTTGGCGATGTTCAAATCGAACGGCAGCGATCGATCCTCGCGCGCCGGGCTTGGAGCGAGGCCCGAGAAGGAGCGCGTGAGAACCAGCGCCCGGACCTTTTGTTCGCAGCCCTATTGCGGCTGTGGAGGCTGGCGCGCTCGCAAGCCGATCCTGCCGATGAACGCGCGATGCTGCGAACACTCCGGTCCTTGGCGCGGTCTGTGGAGGAACTCCCGCTCGACGCCGCGGACCTGTTGCCTCACCTCATGCGAGATCAGACGGCAAGTCCACGCAGGAGCGTGAACGGGTAGAGCCCCGTGGTGTGTCCATCCGACCACTGGAAGTGAAGTGCGTAGTGACCCACTCGACTGAACTTCTCGGCGCGTACGTTGGTCGAGACTTGGGACGGGTCGAGCGTGCGCTTGCCGCTAAGTTCGTCCACGCATCCGGCACAAGGGCACGCGAGTCGGAGAGATCGCGCGTCCAGAAACTGCTCGAGCCCATCGTCCCAAGCGATGCCGATGTCGCCGCTGGGAAACAACTCGATCCGAACCGGACGCGGGGTCACGATTCCTCGGAACGCGGCGCGGCCGCAAACTCGGGCATCGCGGGCGGCGGCGTGCCGACCGTTGCCACAACCGTGGTCGTAATGCCTCCGCGGACCTTGAAAAACCCTGTAACCGACATCCACTGCGGCTCGGCCGCCTTGGCGAACTCCTCGAGCAACCGATTGGTGATTGCCTCGTGAAACGCGCCCTCCTCGCGCCACGACCAGAGATAGAGCTTCAGGCTCTTCAACTCGATGAGGCGGGGGCCAGGAACGTACTCGACAACAACCGTCGCAAAGTCGGGCTGACCGGTTTTCGGACAGAGACAGGTGAATTCGGGGCAGACCATGCGAATGCGATACGGTCGGTTCGGCGCAGGGTTCGGGACAGTTTCGAGCGTGTGTTGGGGCGATATCGACATCGAGTTCTCTCCAGCGAATCGCCAGAGGATTCCCCGCGCCGTGAAAGTGCGCAACCAGCCCAGCCCTCGAGCGCGGTCGACATGGCCCCATGTCGAACTCAGCTTTAATGGAGACGGCTCTGAAAAGAGGCCTCAAGCGATGGTTGTGGCCGCCGATAAGGCACGCGAACGCGGGATCTCGGAATCGACGCCCGTGCAAGGAAGACTCATGAGCCAGACCACGGTCGAATGCCCGGTAGATCTCGAGGATGGGCTGGCTCGGGCCGGCGACGATCGAGAGTTCTTCCTGGAACTTCTGCAGATGTTCATCGACGATGCGCCGGCTCGCCTAAAAGAACTCCAAGCCGCGATCGAAGCCAGCGATGCCATCCGCGTTTGCAGCATCGCGCATGGCATCAAGGGCGCAGCGGCGAACCTCTCCGCCAATGCGGTCCGCGACTCGGCGTATGAGTTGGAGACCCTCGGACGACAAGCGGCGACCTCGGGCTACGACGCACCGCTCACTCAGTTACGCACCGAACTGCAGCGTTTGGCTGACTTCGTTCAGAGATTCTGAAACGCAACGCCGATGATGATCCCCCTACTGATTGCCGAGGATGACGCGATGTCGCGCAAGCTGATCGCCAAGGCACTCAGTCAGAAGGGGTACGACGTCGTGACAGCCGTCAACGGTCGCGAGGCTTGGGAGATTCTTCAGACCCAAGACATCCGATTGGTGATCGCTGACTGGATGATGCCGGAGATGGACGGCCTGGAGTTGATCAACAGGATCCGCGCCCGCGATACAGGCCCCTATGTCTATACAATTCTGCTGACGTCGCGCGGCGGCAAAGAGAACATCGTGAGTGGACTGTCTGCCGGTGCTGACGACTACATCACAAAGCCGTTTCATCGCGACGAACTGTTCGTGCGTATCCGTGCCGGCGAGCGGATCATCAGGCTCGAAGCGGAACTCGAAGACAAGACTCGACTACTGGCTCACATGGCGCTGGTAGACGGCTTGACCGGCGTCCCCAACCGACGCTCCTTCGACGAACACCTCATGCGACTCGGGGAACACTCGCGCCGCTTCCGTCACTCGTTTTCCGTGCTGATGTTCGATCTGGATCGCTTCAAGGGCTACAACGACACCTTGGGGCACGAGGCCGGTGACCAGGCCTTGAGAGAGGTTGGGCGACTTTTGCAATCCTCGATTCGCGGATCGGACATGGCATTTCGATACGGCGGCGAAGAATTCGTTTGCCTGCTTCCGGAGACCGATGTCGCCGGCGCACTGGTCGTCGCTGAGCGTGTGCGCGCGGCGATCGAATCGGCGGCGATCTCACACCCCCAGAATCCACCTTCAGGGGTACTCACGGTCAGCATCGGGGTCGCCATGTATGACGGCGGATCTGGCCAGAGCGATGACGTCGTCGGTGCAGCAGATCGGTGCCTGTACGAGGCCAAGCGCACCGGGCGGAATCGCATCGTCGCCCAGGAAACGGTCACAACGCCCTAGCCCGCTCGCACGAAGGATCGACCTAGCTTAGGATCCCGCCTAGTATCTGCGTCCGCGGAGGATCCATGAAGGTACGTATTCACTATTGTGGGGTCTGAAACTACGAACCCCGCGCCGCGAGTCTCGCGGCGGAACTCGAGCAGCGTTTCGGTGCCGATGTCGAACTCGAGCGCGGATCGGGCGGCATCTTCGATGTCGTCGTCGACGGACGAGTCGTCTTCAGCAAGCACCAAGAAGATCGGTTTCCCGACGAGGGCGAGATCGTAGCGCGTATCCAGTCCGGCAACTGATCTGCGTCGGAGCGTGGTGGGGTGGGGCTGCCGCTGCTATTCTCCGCGCTCCGGAGAACGCTCGATGGATACCGGCCCGCGCGGCCCGCGTGATGACTTCTTCTGTTGGAAGTTTCGCGTGTGGTACAACCTTCGCGATTGTACGTTCCGTCACTATTACGCCACTCACCCCGAGTGTGCCGACTGCGACCAAGGTGCATCGAACTTGCGGTTGTTGAAGCGGGTCCCGGAGAAGCCGCGCTGGATGGAAATTCCCCGGTTGTTCATCGCTGGCGACGAGGGGGACGACGAGTGACCGCGGGAGCAACGCG
>CAZAHQ010000324.1:0-5060 GCA_964484415.1 uncultured Acidobacteriota bacterium
GGCGAGAAAAGTCGAGAGGTCGGTGATTTGTGCTGTGCTGCGCGGCTCGGTCATGCGCCGACCGCCCGCGGAGTCGCGACGAAGATCGTAGCGACCCCACAGAAGAGCGAGATCGTCTCGAGCGGCTGCAGCCCGGCGGTCCGCATCATCGATTCGAACTCATCGACGGCAGGGAATGCCGCGATCGAACCCTCGAGGTAGCGATACTCGCGCGCCCCCGACAGCAGTGCGCCGATCGACGGCACCACGCGATGAACCCAAATCCGCGCCAGTGGTGTCAGCCAGGAGCCGCGCGGCTCGGTGAGTTCGAGAATCACGACGCGCCCCCCAGCCCGAGTCACGCGCGCCATCTCGCGGAGTCCGCGGATCCGATCGGGAACGTTGCGGATTCCGAATGCGATCGCAACCCCGTCGAAGGTGGCGCTGGCAAAGGGGAGCGCCTCCGCCGCGGCGACGCTCAGGGTGATCCGCGTGTGCAACTGTCGACGCGCCAACTTTTGCTTGGCGACGGCCAACATATTGCGCGACGGGTCGAGTGCTTCGACCCGCGCGGCCGGCTGTTGCCGCGCCATCTCGATGGCGAGATCGGCCGTGCCGGTTGCCAGATCGAGCGCATGCGCGCCAGGGCCAAGCTGCAACTGCGCTACGGCACGCCGGCGCCAGCGCCGGTCGATCCCGAGCGACAACACCCGATTGAGTAGGTCGTAGCGGCCAGCGATACGATCGAACATCGCTCCGCTACCGGGCAATACACGCGGTGTGTGAAACGAATTCGTGGCCGGCGTTTTGTCACTCACGGCAGCCTTCCGTCGCTTCATCTCGCACGGTCAACGCGACGAGCACGACGACCCGACGATCGCGGCGAGCTCGTGCATCTGCTCCGTCGTCAACGCCTGCGGTCCATCGGACAGCGCCGTGCCCGGCTCGTCGTGAGTCTCGACCATCACACCTGCCGCTCCAACCGCGAGCGCCGCGCGACTGAGCGGCAATATCAAATCCCTGCGGCCCGTCGCATGCGATGGATCGACCACGACCGGTAACGAGTGCACCTCCGACAGCAACGCCACCGCAGAGAGGTCGAGCAAGTTCCGGGTCGCCGTATCGAAACTGCGGATTCCACGCTCGCAGAAGATCACGCCAGGAGCCCCGTGCAGGCGCAAATACTCACCGGCCGACAGCCACTCTTCGATCGACGCCGCCATGCCGCGCTTGAGCAATACCGGCTTGCCTGCCGCGGCCACGCACTTGAGCAGCGCGAAGTTGTGCATATTGCGGGATCCGACCTGAAGCAGATCGGCCCACTCAGCCACATCCGCGACGTTGGATTCGCTCATCGCTTCGGTAACGACCCGCATCTGATGGCGTCGCGCTGCGTCGGACAGCCAGCGCAGTGCCTGCTTACCGAATCCCTGAAATGCGTAGGGCGACGTGCGTGGCTTGAAGGCGCCGCCACGCAAGAACAAGACCCCGAGGCTGGCCAAGCGTCGCGCGGAAGACTCGATCTGCTCGGCCGACTCGACGCTGCACGGCCCTGCCATGAGAACTGGCGGATGTCCCGGGCCGACCTGTATTCCCGATACGTCGACGGCCCCGGTGTGCTGGTCGACGAGCGGGTGCGGAGTCGCCGCCACGCTGACCGATTCGACACCAGGCAACGTCATCAGATCGTGGATCGTCGAATCGCACGAGAACGGCTCGATCAGGAACAAGACGCGCCCTTCGGCATCACGGTGGGGGAGGGGCCAGAGGCCTCGCCCCACCAATTCCTGCCGAATCTGCTCGGGATCGGCCTGTTTCGCGACGACGATGATCATCCAGTGTTTGTCCGGGCCGAGAGCATAACAGAATCATAAGAGAGGACCAGGCAGGCCTCCCAAGCGGCGTCTGTCCTCGGGATCTGTCTGGCAACACGGGGGACGCCGCATAGAATGGGGCCCGTGACCGAGCGCTCGCGAAGCCGTTTTTTGTCCCACATTCCCGGCCGATTGCCGCGATGCTAGCGCGCCGCAGTTGGATGGTTTGGGTCGCAAACGCCGGCCTTGTGCTCGGTGTGCTGGTGTTCTTGACAATGCTCTGGACCGGTGGGTCCAGCGTCGAGTTGGGACGAGCATTTCCCGATCAGATTCCGTTCGCCCCTGTGCTGTTCTGGATCGGCTGCTTCGCGGCGCTTCGACTTTTGTTCTCGCAACGAACGCGCGGGCTCGAGGGACGTTGCGTTACTTTCTTCGCGCGACGCGGTATGCCGCCTCGTGATGCGCCCGCGACGGTGCGATCAGCCTCCATCAGTGGCGCGTTCATCGGTGCGGGGGTTGGCGTCGTCGTCAGCGCAGGCGATACGGTGCGCGTGGTGATGTCGACCAGTCACCCCGGTCCGACACCGCTGCAGACCTTCGCTGTTGCGGCCGCGACGTTGGGAACGGGAGCGATCATCGGCGCCGGCCTTGGGGTCATGCTCAGCTTGGCGGTACGACAAGTCTCCACCGGCCGACGATTCGACGTCGGGCGGGGGACGTTCTTGTGCTTGCTGTTGTGCGCTCCACTCGTCGCCTCGATAGCCCCCTATGCGGGACCGGACGAGCGCACGTCGATGACATTGATGGCGGTGTCGAGTGTTGTCGTCCTGACCGCGTTGGCGTGGTTTTTCTTGGCACCGATCGCTGTGGCCAGGGCCCGCAATCATCAGTGGGGTTTCGCTGCCGCGGCCGCCAGCCTGATCGCCCTTTTGTTCCTGATCGTGTTGCTCGGCTCGGGCGGGCCGTTGGGTTCGCTGCAATCGCTTCCCGAAGCTGAAGACGCGTCGCATCCCAACGTCTTGTTGATTTCGGTCGCGGGTCTTCGCGCCGATTTTGTCGGCGCGTACAACGCGGGCGCCTTCGTGATGCCACACGTGGATGGGCTGGCGCAACGTGGCACGCTCTTCACGTCAGCGATCACACCCTCCTCGTTGCATGGCGACGCGGCGCAAGCCGTACTGACCGGCCGATACCCAAGCGTGAATCCCGGCTCTCCCGGTACGTCATCACTGGGATTGGCCGATCTGCTTTCTGCACACGGTTACCGCACCGCCGCATTCGTTTCTTGCCGCTGCGTGAATCGCGACAGCATGAGCCTCGCCGGATCGTTCGATGCGTACGACGACCTTGCCGATCTCTACACGTGGCTGTCCCGCACCGCGCTCGCTCGGGTTTGGATCAAATTCCGAACTCCCGACCAATCGTTGCGCACGGCAGCCGAGGCGGCCGCAGCGTTTCGCGATTGGCTCTCGAGCGCGAGTAGCGGACCGTGGTTTGCGTGGGTCGAGGTGGCGGCGCCGACCCGATCGCAGCCGGTGCACGACGAGGAGATCGCGATCCCTGCTCAAACCGCCGAATTTCTCGCCGCTCACCCGCTCGCACAGGCGCCGGCCTGGGCCGATCCCGCGGCACGAGATGCGACCACCGCTGACTGGTGGCGCGGCTACGCCGAATCGGTGCTCGAAGCCGACGACGCTGTCGGCACGATGCTCGAAGCGCTGGCGCAACGCGGTGAGTTGCATCGCACGGTCGTGCTGGTGGTTTCGGTGCATGGAATGCCGTTGGGTGAATCAGGCCATTGGTTCGACCCCGAGGTCAACTCCGACGACGTGGTGTTGCGCGTCCCTTGGATCGTCGCAGGCCCGGGTATCGGTGTGGCGCGGCACGTCGACGGCCCGTGTTCGCTGGTCGATGTGGCCCCGACTCTTTTGGGGTTGTTGGGGCTGCGCGGCGGCGGTGATGACCGATGGGAGGGGGAGGATCTGTCCGGCTATCTGCGTGAAAGCGAACGGACCGCACGATCGCCGCACTCAGGTCCGGTCTTCGCGCGCGTTGTTTCGGCCGTCGATCATGCCCGCTGGGTGATGGTGGCGCGTTACGGTATCTACAGGCTCGTCCGGCAATCGGATGGAGCTGAACGACTGACGACGGTCGCCGGGGAGGAGCCAGGGGACGACGCCACCGAGAGCGAGCCGCCGCGTGACGATGGCCGCGTGCGCCGGCTGATGTCCGAACTTCTCACCCGACATCTCTCCAGCGCTGGATCTAGATGAGGTCTTCGCGGGGCGAACCCCGCGAGGCGCGAGGGGTTGCGGTGCAAAGCGGACCGGCCTGGGCTAGTCTACGCGCCGCCATGGGATCCCCCTTCCGCCTCTTCACGGCGAGCAGCGCGCTGCTCGTCGCCATCGCCTCTCACCCAACGGTCGCGCAGGAAACCGATCCGGTCGATCCCTGCGGCACGATCGCGTCGATCGAGGTGCGGGGGAATAGCCGGATGAGCGCCGACGCCGTGCGCTTCGACCTCGAGTTGAAAAAAGGGGATGCCTGGGACGAGGCGCGAGTCCAGCGCGAGTTTCGCCGATTTTGGGAGCGCGGTTACTTCTCCGACCTGAGGTTTTTTCGTCGCTGCGAACCGCAGGGCACCGTGCTGGTGATCGAAATCAAAGAGCGCCCCACGATCCTCTCGGTGAGCTACGAGAAAAACAAAGTTCTCGGACAACAGCAAATCGAAGACCACTACAAGGAGCGCGACTTCACGCTCAGCATCGGCACGCCGATGGACCGCAAGAAGCTATGGCGTGCCGAGTCGTTGATCGAGGAGTTGTTGGGAGCGAAGGGGTACCTCGATCCGATGGTCAAAGCCGAGATCGAGACCGTTTCGCCGACGGCTCGCAAGGTGACGTTCCGAATTCGGCCAGGTGGAAAGACACGTATCCGCGCGATCGATTTCACCGGCAACACCGAGTTTTCAGACCGGGTTCTGCGCAAACAACTCAAGCTGACGCAGCCGCGCCGTTGGTGGTGGCCGTTCGGCGCCAAGTCGTTGTACCACCCGCTCAAGTTCGGCCAAGACGTCGCCAAGATCCTCGAGTACTACCGCGATCGCGGCTACCTGGATGTCGATGTCAAGCCACCGATCACCGACTTCGTGACGCGGCGCGACCAAGGGGCAGAACGAAAGGAACTCCGGCGGATCAAACGCGAGCAGGAGAAGGCCGAGAAGGCGCGCAAAGTGGCACTCGCCAAAGGAGAGATCCCCGACCAACC
>CAZAHQ010000325.1:0-5029 GCA_964484415.1 uncultured Acidobacteriota bacterium
TCCCAACTCGTGGTGGTGTGGCACTGCGAGCAGTCGGTGCTGAACCCCGCTGCTCTGTGATTGGGGTTGGTGGTCGAATCGTACTGCGGCTTGTGGCAGCTATAGCACGCCGTTGACTTGCCGTTGTAGACACCGTCAGCGTGACAGGCGGGGCACGGCTGACTCCTGTGCGCACCGGTCAGGGGGAAGTCGGTGGTGTTGTGATCGAAGTTGGAGCTCCAATTGGTCGTGGTGTGGCATGACTTGCAGTCGGTGGGGAATCCCGCCGATCGGTGATTAGGATTGGTTGTCGAATCGTAGTTCGTCTTGTGGCAACTGTAGCAGTCGGTCGACGTTCCCTGAAACTTGCCGCCTGGGTGACAGGCGGGGCACGCCTGCGAGCGGTGCGCACCGGTGAGAGGGAAGTTCGTCTTGTTGTGATCGAAGATCGCCTGGTCCCACGCACGCGTGCTGTGACACTGGGCGCAATCGGTGGGGAATCCGGCGGTCTTGTGATTGGGGTCCTTGGTGCTTTCGTACTGGGCACGATGGCATGAGTAGCAATCGGTGGGCGTACCGACGTACACGCGCTTACCCTGCGCGCTGCTGACATGGCAGCTCGCACAGTCGAGCGTGGAGTGCGCCCCCGACAATGGGAACCGGCTCGTGCGGTGCATGTTGATCTGCTGTGAGCGATCGACAAACGTCACCGTCGTGTGACAACGCGAGCAGTCGTTGCCTAGCTCGCTGCGGTGCACGTCTTGGTGGCAGTTGAAACAGTTGCTGCCTCTATTCTGCGCGAAGTCCAGCGTTTTGTGGCAGCCGGTGCACTGCGCCGTTGCGTGCGCGCCGCTCAGCGCGAACCCCTTGCTCATTTCTTTGTGATTGAAATCCTTGCTGATTCGCGCCGGCCGCCAGCCTTGCTCGCTGTGGCAAATGTAGCAATCAGCCTCGAGGTTGCCGTGCGGATAGTCGGGTTCCTGGTCCGCCTCGTTAGGCTGCGGCGGCTTGGCCGCTGGTGCCTGCGGCGCAGCCGCGACAGGCCACGCAATCGCAAAGGCAACGAGCACACCAGTGAAACCCACCAACGTTCGAGTTCGCTTTGTCATGGCTGCCTCCCCTGAGGCGGACGGCGATGGCAGTCCTCGCAGCGCGCGAGGACCGGACGGTAAACAACCACGCTCTTGCCGTTCTCCAGATGCGCGGTATGGCACTTGGTGCACGCGACCTTCTCGTGCGCCCCCTCCAGCTTGAACTTCGAATCGCGGTCGTGATCAAACCGGCCCGCGGGCTTGAACGCTTTGGCGTCATGGCACACCGAGCAGTTGTCGCCACCCGGTCGACCTACGAACTGCACGCCGTGCGGGCTCTCGTGGCAGTCGATGCACTGCGACTTCTTCATCGTCATCGTGAGCGGTGTCTCGGCGACAGTCGCGAGCAGCAGTACAGCCTTGGTGGGCGTGCGCTGCAGGTCGGTGTGGCACTGTGAACACGGGATCGCACGGTGTGCACCATCGAGCGGGAAGTTGCAGCGCTTGTGCGCCTCGGCATCGTACGTCGACGGCCGGAAGGACTTCTCGGTGTGACAGTCGGCGCAGCCTCGTGCTGGGCCGGTGACGCCTGCCTTGGCGAATCGACCACCGTGCGCATCCCGATGGCACTGCTCGCACTTCAACTCGTTCAACGCGAACATCACGCCAGCATCGCCAAGCACCTGCTTGGTGGGAAGCGGCGAAAGATCCTTGCGTTGAATGCTGTGGCACGCCGCGCACGCTAGATCGACATGCTTGCCTCGCAGAGGCAGGCGCGCCTTGGCATGACGTGCTACGTCGAATGTCGATGGCTTCCAGCCCTCGACACGATGACAAGTGGCGCAGTCCGAATACTCCGCACGCTTGGCCATCTGGCCGCCGTGCTGATCTTGGTGACACGCAGTGCACTTGTCGTGTGCGGCGCGAATCAGCACCAACGCTCGGCCCAGTCGCGCCGGGTCGACCCCCTTGGGGCTCTTGACGTGACACGCATCGCACTTTGCGGCTGCATGTTTGCCTTGCAGCGGATAGCCGCTTTGCTGGTGTTGGGCCAGCGTGAAGGTGGTCTGTTGAAAACTTTCGACGGTGTGACATGCCGCGCAATCGGCCGGCTTTCCGGCGAGCGTGGCCTGGCCGGCGTGTGCGTCGGTGTGACACACGGTACAGGTCGCAAATACCGGCCGTGGTGTCTGTGCGATTCCGCCCTTGTGGCATTGGACGCAAGTCACCGCACGATGTGCGCCTTGCAGCGGGTATTTCGTTCGACTGTGATCGAACGGTTTGCCGTCGAGCGTGACGGTATGAAACGAAACCTCGGAATGGCAGTCGCTGCACTTGGGCCCCAGTCGCCCCTTGTGCGGATCTTGATGGCACGTGCTGCACTGCTCGTGAGGAAGCGGCTTGTACTGCGCAACAGGGCGACCCTTGGAGTCGGTTTGAAGCGTCAGGCGCGGGGCTTCATGACACTTCTTGCACTCCAGCCCTTGGTGCTTGCCGCGCAGTGGGAATGCCGAACTGGTGTGATCGAAACGGGGTGCCGGTTTGAAGGCATCCAGCGAATGGCACTTGGTACATTCGGCACCCAACTGCCCGCGATGCACGTCCTCGTGACAGCTTGCGCAGCGAGTCTCGAGTCCGGTCCAGTGCTGCCGCTTGTCGGGCGTTGGATGTAATTTGGCGATGTCGCCAACTTCGAACTTGGCCTTGTGACATTCGGTGCAAGCAACGGTCTGGTGTTTGCCGTCCAGCGGCCAGCCGGTGATCGCGTGATCGAACCTGTCACGCGAACCACCGGGCCAATCGATGACCGCAAACTCTCGACCGGCGTGATCGGGGTGACAACTCGCGCACGCTCCCGGCTTGCGACCATGGAAGCCGCGCTTCTGGGCGCGCAGCGCCGTGATCTCGCGATGACACTCCAAGCACTTTGCATCCATCCCGCCGGCACCGTGCGAGTGACACTTGGTGCAGTTGCTATTCCCTTCGAGGTGCGCGTGAACCTTAGACAGCGGCCCCGGCGATACCTGCGCGTAGGCCAGCGGTACAAGCAACAGCAACGCCGCGACCGCAGCGAGCCAAAACATGGCATCGCGCAGGTCGGGCACGGTGTCCTACCAGAACCATGTCGTGCCCAAGGACACGACGACGTAGACGTGCACGAGCACCGCGCCCAATGCAGCAAACGCAACCGGCATGTGCGCGATGTGCCAGTACTGGAAGACCCGGCGTGTCGCGTCCAACATCCTGGCCTGTTGATCGAGTGCGACGGTGAGTCGAGCGGAGCGCAGGATCTCTTTCAACTGCGTGCTTTCGGTGTGATCGCGACCGAGCGAACGGGCGAACGCTCTGACCGTGCGTCGCTGTGCGAGGTCGGCGCGCAGCATGCCGAGCAGAGTGCTCAGCACTCCGTTTCCCCTCTGCGGCATGCTCTGGACAGTGAGGCAATGACTCAGCAAGTCGGGATCGATTCCGGTGGAGAGTGAGATCCGCTCGATCGCCTCCTGTCGGCGCCGCGTCATTTCCTCGCGAGACAGCTCGACACCCTCCAGTGAACGTGGGATGTGCTTGTACAGGTAACGCCCAACGATTCCACTCAACGCGACCAACGCCATTGCGCCGTACCCCAGACCGACGAGTCCGGTGAAGCGCCAGCCGGCGTGCACGGCTCCAAACAGCGGTGCGCCGATTCCAGCCGCAATGTGCCAATCCAACCAACGAGGCAGCGCACCGGCCGAATGCAACGGAAGCAGTCGTTTGCGCAGTGGATACAGCCACAAGAACAAGAACATCAGCAGGGCGAGTACACCGGCACCCTGACCGATGAGGCCGGAAGGTCGCAGCGTGGCGGCCAAGGGATGGCGAATGCGGGCGGCGAACGGTGCGAAGTAATAACTGGCCCCTGCGATCGTCATCGCCAATGGAACGACGATCACGGCGATCGAGACGCGCTCCGACCAACTCAATCGCTTGTCCCGAGATGAAGCACGTGCCTTCGCAGCGCGCGATGAGTCGGCCGCAGGCGCGGCTGCCTCCGACTTCATACCGGCCTCATGCAAATGGCCGTGACGCGCGGCGCCCGATTGCGTAGCCTCGATAACGATTTCGCACTGGGGATCGGCATGCGCGCTTCCCTTCTAACGACCACGGAAACGACAGAAAAGCTACACCCCGCACATCTGCGGCGAGCTAGCGAAAAGTCATTCTTTCAAGGCCTGTGCCAGCAGCGAACCAGTTGAAAGTGCAGAAGTTGCACACCGTCGGTCGGACGCTGCGCGCGGGTCTGGCTCACGGGGCGGCCTTCGCACGCGGAATGCTCTCTCGTGATTCCAAGAAGGCATCCTGCGTCATGTCGCGCATCCCCATTCCGATCCCGACCTTTTCCAAGAACTCTGTCGGCGGTGTGCCGCCAGCAAAGACCCACACATAGTCGTTGGGAATCTCGCGCGGCTTCCCGCTGACCTCCAAGATCACCGACTTCTCGCCGATCTTGAGCGGTGCCGAGTTGAGCACAACCGTCAACAGTTGCTTTTCGACGCAACGCTTCAAGCGCTCGGCATTGGCCTGTTTGATGCGCCCGAACTGATCCTTGCGATACGAGAGCGTGACGCGATTCCCTTTCTGATGAGCCAAACCCATCGCCGCTTCGACCGCGCTGTCACCACCGCCAACCACCAAGATGTGGGAGTTGATGTAGGCCTCGGTCTCGATCAGCGAGTACATCACCTTGGGCAGCTCTTCACCCTCGATTCCAAGCTTACGCGGCGTGCCGCGTCTCCCCAGAGCCAACACCACGGTGCGCGCTCGATATGTGCCGCTGGTGGTGTGGATCGTGAACAGATTGCCATCGCCGCGCAGAATATCCAGCACGCGCTCCTTGGTATTGATTTTCAAGCGCGCCTTGGCAACGAGTTCGTTCCAAAGCGCCACCAACTCCTCCTTGCTGATCTCGCGCTTCTTGAACTTTCCGTACAGCGGCAGCTCCACCGGACTGGTCATCACCAACTTGCGGCGCGGATACT
>CAZAHQ010000326.1:0-5014 GCA_964484415.1 uncultured Acidobacteriota bacterium
CGTTTTCTGCCGCACCCTCTCCGGAACCCACCAACCTCATCCGTACATGGCGCGGCTAGTCCTGTTCTGAATCAATCTGGTTCCCAACGGCCGTAACGTCCATGGGTACGGCAACTCGTACCAGTGCGGGACGCACGATTTCCCCTCCCAGAACGTAACCGACTCGCAAGGTCTCCAGCACAGTCCCCTCTGGGACCCGGTCCGTCGGGGTTACGAGCGCCGCTTCTTGCACCGATGGGTCGAACGTTCCGCCCATCTCCTCGATTCGCTCGAGCCCGTTCTGGCGATAGACATCCCATAGGCCGCGCAAGGCGAGCCTCACCCCGCCCTGCATCTGCTCCGGGTCGGGGCGCTGTCGAATGCAGTCCTCCAGCGCGTCCAACGCCGGCAGCATGGCGATCAACGCCTGGCGCCAACCGGTCCGGCGCCCCTCCTCACGCAAGACGGCGGGTGGAATGGTGGGTGGGGGCGGCAACGCGCGGGGGCGCTCAGCCTCGGTCGGAGACGCGTCCTGGATCTCGTTCAGATCCTCGTCCAGTCCCACCACCTCGAGAATTTCGACATCCAGATCCTGGTCGCGATCCCGGGTCATCCAGTTCCCTCGGACGTGTCACCGTCATCACGCCCCAAGACATCACTAATAGTCCTGGCGAAGTGATCGACCAGCGCGACCGCCCGGGCGTATTCCATCCGGCGAGGACCCACGATCCCGACCAGGCCCTTCATTTGGGGTCCAGCCTGGTATGGGCTGGCAATGACCGAGACCCCGGAAAGCTCTGGATCCAGGGCTTCCGAGCCGATGATCACCTGGACGCCGCGGCCCACCAGGCAGCGATCCAGGAGTCGAACCAGGCGGGTTCGCTCATCGAACGTACGCATGATTTCTCGCAACCGGAGCACGTCTTTGAATTCCGGTAGATCGAGCAGGTGCGAGGTCCCTTCCAGGATCAGGTCGGCCCCTTCCCCGGCCATCGGTGTTTCCAGCCATTGCACCAGCGCCGCCACGGCCCGCTGACCGAGCCGTTGGACCCAGCTCGTGTCCTCGCGCATCGATCCGACGATCCCGGCGCGCGCCTGCGGCAACGTGATCCCGGCGAAGTGCTCGCGGAGTCTCGACGACCAGCGATCCAGTTCCTCTTGAGCCAGATCCTCGTCTGTTTCGATGACGCGATGAGTGACCATGCCGGCTCGACTGACGAAGATCGCCACGATTCGTCGCTGCGCGATGCGAACGAACTCGACGTATTCGAGTTGCGCGGCCTCCAGGTCGGGTGAGAGCACGACGCTGACCTGGTTGGTGAGATCGGAGAGCAGTTTGCTCGCCTTGCTGAGCATCGTTTTGATCTCACCCTGACTCAGAAGCAGCTCTTCGATCTGGCGAACATCGCGCGCCGGCAGTTTGCGCGACGAACTCAGCAACTCGTCGACGAAGTAGCGATAACCCTTGTCGGTCGGAACTCGGCCGGCCGAGGTATGCGGTTGTTCGATGAAACCGCGCTCCGTGAGGTCGGCCATGATGTTGCGGATCGTGGCCGGGGACAGTTGTTCGGACGAAAAACGAGCCGCGAATCGCGAGCCGATCGGCTCCCCCGTCTTGACATGCTCGTGAACGATGATCCGCAGCACCTCTTGGTGCCGTTGGTCCAGTGGCGGCAGATCGCTGAGGCGGCTCATCGCGAACTAACTTATAGGCGAGACCGCCTGATTCCCGCAAGCTCGCTCACGCAAACGACTTCAAGGGAGATCGCCGTCAGGCTTGGGCCTGCTCCAAGAGCCACGACTTCATGAAGCCGTTCAAGTCGCCGTCCAAGACCCGATCCGCATCACCCATCTCGAAATCGGTACGGTGATCTTTCACCATCCGGTACGGGGCCAACACGTAGCTGCGGATCTGCGACCCGAAATTGATTCCCATCTTCGCGCCCGCAGCCTTGGCACGTTCCTCGTCGCGTTCACGCAACGCGCGCTCGTACATCCGAGCTCGCAACACCTTCATCGCCTTGTCGCGATTCTTCAGCTGACTGCGCTCGTCCTGACAGGTCACCACGATATTCGTCGGGATGTGGGTGATACGTACGGCGCTGTCGGTCACATTCACGTGCTGCCCGCCGGCGCCGGAGCTGCGGAACGTGTCGATGCGCAGATCCTTGTCCAGGATTTCGATCTTGATGTCATCGTCGATCTCGGCGATGACATCGACCGCAGCAAAAGAAGTCTGACGCCGAGCCTGCGCATCGAACGGACTGATCCGCACCAGCCGGTGCACGCCCCGTTCGCTTTTCAACCAACCGTAGGCATCCGCCCCGACCACACGCAGTGTGGCGCTCTTGATCCCAGCACCATCTCCGTCGAGCCGATCGAGCAGTTCCGCCACGAACCCGCGGCGTTCAGCCCAGCGCAGGTACATGCGCAACAGCATGTCGGCCCAGTCCTGAGCCTCCAGGCCGCCGGCTCCCGGGTGGATTTCGATGATCGCGTTGCGGTGATCGTTGTCACCCGAGAGGATCAATGCGATTTCTACGTCGCTGAGGGCCGGATCGAGCAGATCGAGTTGCGCGGCGAAATCGTCATCCAATCCGCCGCCTTCCGCGTCGAGTTCCAGCAGTGCTTCAGCGTCCATCAGTAAGGCGGTGACCTTCTTGCTCTGCGTTACCTGCGCCAGGATCTCGGACCGTTTGCGATTGAGTTCGGCAGCTTTGTCGGGGTCGTTCCAAACGTCACCCTCGGCCAACTTCTGATCGAGAGCCGCGAGTTCGAGTTCTAACTCGCTGGTGTCAAAGGAACCTCCTGAGCGGCTCGCTCTTCTTCTTCAGTCGCTGCCACCGCATGGTCAAGTCGTCACGCATCGTCGCCTCGCACCCTTTCATTGTCAGCGCCGGTCGCCGACCGCCGTGGCGTGCCGCCTTGCTGCAGGAGCAACGGTCATCGCCGATCAGCGAGACCTGGCACGACGCTCGCGATAACCGCAGACCAGACACCAGGCCATCGCAGCGGCCGCGAGTGTAACACACGCCCCTGCGAGCACGCGGCCAAGCGTCGACCCGGGAGGAGAACGCGTTCCGAGTTCGAGATCGGCAATCAAATAGCCCGGCTCCATCAGCGGTTGTTCGGCCACGATCTTCCCGCGTCGATCGACCAGCATCGAGATTCCGGTGCTTGCCGCGCGTGCCATGGGGCATCCGGTTTCGGCGCTGCGAAGCACCGCGTGCATGACGTGCTGTCGCGGTCCTCCTGTCGTACCGAACCATGAGTCGTTGGTTTGATTGATCAACAGGTTGGCGCCGTTATGCACGAGTTCGCGCGCCAACTCGGGGAACACCGCCTCGAAACAGACCAAGGGGCCAAGCTTGGCGGTGCCCACCTCCATCACGATCGGTGCACCGCCCGGCACGAAGTCTTCGCTGACGGCGAGCGCCGGCAGTGAGCCGAACAGTGGCCGGAGCGGAAGGTACTCACCGAACGGGACGAGCTGTCGCTTCGGGGCGATCGCAGCGATCCCTCGCCGCGGGATGATTAGCACCGACGAATTCTGCCAGCTGTCAGGGCCGAGTTGCGTCACGCTGGTCAGGATCAACGGCAGACCGGTGCCATCGACCAGTGCACGGACTTCTCGTTGGTACGGTGCGTCGGAGTCGATTTCATAGCCGGTCGACGACTCGGGCCAAATCAACAGCTGCGCGCCATCGCGTGCCGCTCGTAGACTCAACTCGAAATAGGCCTCCAGCTTGTCGCGTCCCGCTTGCTCACGAGCGATCGCCGCCTGGAGCACGGCAACCCGCAGTTTTTCACCTTGCGGCAGTCGGGCTTGAATCAACGCGCCACCGACGGATGCCGCCATCGGCAACAAGACCGCGATGACGACCGAGGTCGCGGCTCGAACTCCCGGCCTCAACAGCCAGCACGCGATCGACGCGGCGATCAGCGCCAGCAGCAACGACAAGCCGGTAGCACCGACCACCGCAGCGATCGGCGGTGCGAAATCGACCAGCGCGTGCGCGGCGGCCAAGAAACCCCACGGGAACGGAAACGGGATCCACTCTCGTGACGTCTCCCACCCGGTCCACAGCAACGGTGCGACGAACACCATCCGCGCCACACCGAACCGGCGAGTACAGCGCGCCAAAACCGCAAACAGCAGAGCGGTATGAAGACCCATCAGTGCCGCAGACAGAACGACCGCCATGCGCGCCACGAACGGGCCAAGCGTGCTGTAGAACTCGATCGGGTTGACGAACCAACGCAGCATCACCGCATAAGCGAAGAACCCAGCAATCCAGCCCTCGCGAACGGCCTTACCGGGCGGTGCACTCAACGCCAACGCAAACCAAATCGCCACAGCGGGCACCGCCAGCCACCACCACCCCGGATGAGGGAAAGCCGCTCCGTACGCTGCGCCCGCCAACACGGCGGCCGACGCGCGGACCGAGCGTGGCCAGCCAACCGATCGCGAACGCGGTGACTCTGTCAACGTGAGCGCGGAACGACGCGCACACTGCCAGATGGCAACGCGACGAGCTTGTCCGCGGCAGCGCGCGCGGCGCCTTCGGTTTCATAGGGCCCGGCTGCGATTCGAAAGCCGCCGTCAGGATTGCGTACGACGACCGCTGGAACACCAGCCTTCAGAGCGATGCCGCGACGCGTTTCAGCGGCACTTCGATCGGAGACCGTGCCGAGATCGAGGTCCCACGCGGCGCGTGCGAGGGGCTCGCTGTCGCCGCGATCGAACACCGATCTTGCAGCGCTGTCTTCCACCGGACTGGAGTTGCTGCCGTTGGCCCGCTCCTGGACGACCTCCAGAGACGCCGTGGTGCGACCGAGCGTAAAAGCCGCCGCCAACAACAAGATCGCGAGGGCAACGAGCAGCACCACGCGCGGCATGTCGAGTGTGAATTCGAGTTCCGTGACGATGTCGTCAGGAGAGCGTGGATTCACGAGAGAGGTTCCTCAGGGAGTTGAGCGACACCCACCGCATTCTTGCCGGCCGCTTTCACGCGGCGCATCGCCGCATCCCCCG
>CAZAHQ010000327.1:0-4993 GCA_964484415.1 uncultured Acidobacteriota bacterium
GTTTCTTGTGTGCTTTTGTACGAGACGCCATGGTCGAAGTGGGGCAACACATGAACACGCATGCCGCTAATCTCGCGCGTGCCGGTTGCCACAAAGCGACGCGCCACCGGAAACCCTTGGCCCTGAAAGAACAGTTCGTTGTAGTAGTCGGGCACGACCAGCGTGTCCGGTGCGCGATCGAGCGCGGCTGTTGCGCGATGCGCCGGAAACAGCAGATACGCCAGCGCGATGATGCCACACACGAGCGCAACAGCGATCAGCAGCGCGCGGCGCACTCGTGTTGTCGTGTGGCGCACCGCTACGTCAACTCCGTCTCAGGCTTCTGCCAGCGGATCAATGCGAGGTCCTTCACAAATACGGCGTAGATCACCGGAACCATCAGCAGCGTGACCACGGTGGCGACGGTGAGTCCGCCGATCTGGGCAAAGCACAGCGGCTCCCACAGCGGGCCGCCGTGGGAGGCCAAGGGGAACAGCGCAATTACGGTGGCGCCGACGGTAATCAACACCGGGCGCAGGCGCATGATCCCGGCATCGAGCAGTGCTTGTTCGAGCGGCGCGCCGGCCTCGTGCTGCTCCTCGATGAAATCAAACAGCACGATCACGTGGCTGACGATGACGCCGACCAAGCTGGCTACTCCCAGAAACGCCATGAAGCCGAACGGCGCATCCATCAACCACAGCGCCGCAAGCGCGCCGACTATTCCGTAGGGGATCGCGGCGAAGACCACTAATGGCTTGACGGCGTGGCGGAACTGCATCACCAGCGCCAAGTAAATCGAGGCGATAGAAATCAACATCACGATCGCCAGTTCGGTGAACCCCTTGGACTGCTCCTCCTGCTCGCCGCCAATTTCGAGCCGATAGCCAGGCGGCAGCGAGCGTCGAATGGTTTCGAGGCCGGGCGCGGCGAGCTTCATGACATCGGAGGCCAGGTACCCTTCGGCAGGGAACGTCGCAACGGTGATGGTGCGGAACTGGTTGCGGCGTTGAATGCGAGTGGTCTCTTGCGAGAACTCGACGCGTGATACAGACGACAGCGGCACCTTCTGCTGGCCTTGTGCGGCATACACATAAAGGTTGCGGATGTCTTCGATGCGCGCGCGCTCCTCCATGCGCAGTCGCGCCACGATTGGAATCTGCTTGTCTTCTTCGCGCAGCGTTCCCACCGGGACGCCGCTCAAGCCGGTGCTCGATGCCGCGGCAATGTCCAGATGCGTGACGCCGGCAAGATTGGCTTTGTCCGAGTCGATCTGCAGGTTGACGGCGAAGGTGGGGGCGCCCCAGTCGTCGCGCGTGCGCTCGGTGTGCGGAAGGCTGCGAAACAGATCCTTCAGTTGCTCAGCGGTGCGGCGTAAGTAGGCGATGTCTTCGCCAGAGACGCGGACTTGCACCGGCACACCGATCGGCGGGCCGGTTTCGAGCTGGCGCACGTCGACGTTGGCGCCGGGCACACCAGCCCACAACGCGCGCTGGAGTGGACCGACGAAGTGGTTGGTGTCGTGCTTGTCGTGGAGTTCCACCAAGATCTGCGCGTAGTTGAGCTGCGATTGCTCCGGCGACACCGAGAACCAGAAGCGCGGGCCGCCCCCGCCCAAGAAGGTGGTGAGCGACTCCAGCACCGGCGGATGGTCTTTGAAACTATCGCCGTACTTTTCGCGAGCAAACTCCTCGGCCGCCTGCTCGATCACACCCTCGGCTTGCGTCACGGCGTCGCGCGTGGCGGAGAGCGGAGCATCGTCGGGGAGCCAGACGTCGACGTACGAGAGATACGACAGGTCTTTTGGAAAGAACTGCTGGCGCAGGCCGCTAAGCGCAACTCCGACGATCGCGACAATGACCAGCGACGCGGTGAGTGTGAGCCAACGGTGCTCGATCGCCCACGATCCCAAGCGATAGTAGGTCGCTGAGAAACCTCGCGAGCGGCGCGCCTCGATCGACAACTCGGGCTTCGGCCTCAGCAGGTAGTAGCCCAGCAGTGGAATGAACGTCATCGACACCAAGCGCGACGCGACCAGCGAACAGGCGATCACCACCGGCAGGCTATACAGAAAGCGTCCGGTGTCGCCGCTCAAGGTCAGCAGCGGCAAGTAAGCGATGATGTTGGTGATCGTGGCGTAGAGAATCGCGCGCGACAGCTTTGTGGGGCCAAGCCACGCCGCGATGCCGGCCGGGTGCCCAGCGGCAAGGTCGCGCTTGATGGCGTCGCCGGCCACGACCGGATCGTCAACCAACAGGCCCAAGGCCAAGATCAGCGAGGCAATCGAGACCTGCTGAATGTCGATGTGCAGTAGGTGCATGAAGCCGAACGTCATGCACAGCGTCACCGGAATCGCCAGCGCCATCAGCACCGCAGAGCGCCACTCCCAAAAGCCGATCAACGACACGATGACTACCAAGATCACCGCCTCGTACAGACTGCGCATGAACAGCTCGACGTTCTCGGCAACCTGCAGCGGTTGGTCGGAGGTGCGTGCCAGGATCAGATCGGCTGGGATGCGGCCGCGGAAATCGTCGAGCGCATCATTGACGGCGCGGCCGAAGTCGTCGATCTGCTGACCGGCCCGCATGGTGACGGCCAGCGTGACCGCACGAGACCGGCGCCAGGTGCCATCGGGTTGCTGAGCGGAGTAGAAGTTGAGAAAGCGCGGCGGCGAGTCGTAGCTGCGCCAGACTTCGAACAGGTCACGCAAGTACAGCGCATGGCCCGAAGCGGTGGGGACCAGCACATCGCCAATATCGCGATCGCTGGTGAACTCGCCGCTGGGGTCGACGCGCAGCAATTTGTTTCCCGATTCGATCGAGCCGCCGGGCAGCGTGATGTTTCGCGCGCGCAGGATTTGCGGGATCTGCGAGGGGAGCACGCCGTAGGCTGCAAGCCGCTCTTGCGAGTAGTTGAGGTAGATCCGCTCCTCGAGTAAGCCGGTGCGCGTCACGGTGGACACGTTGGGGACCGCTTGCAGTGTGCGCTTGATCAGGTCGGTGAACTCTTCCAACTCTTTGTAGCTGTAGCGGTCGCCGGCCGAGGCGGCGAGTCGAGCGCGCGTCTGGCTGATCTCTGCAATCACGGTGGGAGCCCACGCATCGGGGTGCAGTTCCGAGACACGAAGCCGTTCGCGGATGAAGTGCGCGCCCAGTTGCGCCAGGGCTTGATCGTCAAGCCTGGTGGCGGCATCGAGTCCGACGAACCCCGAGCCTTCGAAGAAGCGAACGTCGCGCAGTGCATGCTGCTCAACAGCAAAGCGGCCGAACAGGACGAAGTGCTCCATGACCTGCGCGCTCGCAATCGAGCGCGGGACGCTGTAGACCACACCGACGCGGCGCTCCCCTGCTTCGATGCTGCCGCCGAGCCTGGCCTGGGTGAGCTGGCGCGTCACCGCATCGGCGCGCAGCGCGATGTCCACATCGCTGACGCGTGGGCTGGCAACGGTGAGCATCAGCGTGGCGGTATCGCCGAAGTCTTTGAGGAAGCGAATCGGGCCGGCGCCCTCGGGCAAATCGTGAATGTTGTCGAGGCGGATCTTGATGTCGTCGAACTCGCGCGCCGTGTCGGGCGCATCCTCCGAAAGTTCGACCTGCACCACGGCAATGCCGACGCGCGTATTGGAAGTGATCTTGCGTGCACGCCGATTGCCGGCGATCGCTTCCTCCATGCGGCGCGTCACCAACTGCTCGATCTTTTCGGCGCCGGTGTTGGGCCACGAGCACAACGCCAAGGCCGATCGCACCGGAATGTCCGGGTCCTTGCGCTTGGGCATGGCGAAATAGGCATACGCGCCCCACAGCAGCGTGCCGATCAGCAAGACCCAAGCGATGTGCCGCTGCTGCACGAAGAATCGTGCGGTGTTGTGAGTCTCGGCGACGATCGACTCGTCGCTGCGGCCATGGCTCACGGAACGATCCGTACCGGCTCGCCGTCGGAGATCAGCGAGGGCCCGCTCACGACCACACGCTCACTACCGGTCAGGCCCGCCCTCACCACCACGCGCGTGCCGACCACATCACCCAATGTCACGTCACGCAGGCGCGCGGTGCCGAATTCGCCGTCCCCCTCTACGACGATCACGGCGTAGCCGCCCGCGTTCTGGCGCGACATCACGATCGACTCCAACGGCGCGGCCAACGCATCGACCGGGGCGCTGTTGGTGAGGTCGGCTGGAATACGTACGGTGACGATCATGCCGGCGCGCAGCGTGCTGTCGGAATTCGGGAGCGACACTTCGATCGGAAACACACGCGACGCCGAGTCGGCCGCAGGTGCGATGGCGGTGATTGGGCCGCTCAGTACTGTACGCGCAGCGTCATCGGTGGCCACTTGCAACGTTTGTCCCAACGCAAGACGCGCTGCCACCGCCTCGGGCACGCCGCACATCGCTTTCACCATCGAGGTATCGGCCACAACGAAGGCCGGATTCTCCGGCGAGGTGAGCTGCCCCACCTCAACACCGCGCATCAACACCACACCGGCGCGCGGCGCGGTGAGCGTAACGTCGGAAACGCCCGTGGCCGTGACGCTGTCTTGCGCTTGTGTCGACTGAAACTGTGCTTTGGCTACGTTCAGCGCCGCTTGCGCCGCATCGAACTCGGTACGGGTGAGGCTTTGCGACTTGTAGAGCGTGTCGGCACGCGCGAAGTCCTGCTCGGCACGCGCAAGCACCGCTTGGGCGGCGCTGATCTGCGCTTCGGTTTGACGACGAAGATCGCGCTGCTCGGTCCCCGTTAGTCGCGCGAGGAAGGCACCGCGCACGACAACATCGCCCGGCTGCAACGTCCGCATCCGGCCGTCGGCGCCGCGGCGCTGTGCAATCTCCGATACACGGCCGGATGTCTTGAACGACACGGCTACCTGCTCGCGCGGCACGATCGTCCCCGAAAAGCGCAGCTCCTGTGGCGGCGGCGCGGCGCTGACAGCCGAGACACGCACGGGGCGCGGTTCGTTCTTGATCTCGGTACGCGAGTGGCACGCGCCGGCGATCAGTAGCACGCACGTGAGG
>CAZAHQ010000328.1:0-4978 GCA_964484415.1 uncultured Acidobacteriota bacterium
GGTCGCCACTCTTTGGCGAATCGCGGGCTCAGCGTCACCGGCCATATTTTCGAGCAACGGCTAACCGTCGGCGTGGCCGATCGATCCGAGCGCCTGAGCTACCGCGGTGCGAACCAGCTTGTTCTTCCAGGCGGCGGTCGAGGCCAACTCGGCAAGAGCCGGGATGTTTTCTTTCGTTCCGAATCGGCCGATGCCTTCGATCGCCATCGATTGCGCGCTGGGATCGGCATCGTTCAAGAAGCCAGCGAGCGCGCCCGCTGCAGGTTTGCCAAGGCCCGCCAGAGCGCCTGCGGCTTCGAGTCGCACACTGGGATCCAGATCGGACTTCAGTTCTGCCAACTTCGGGATCGCCTTGTCGCCCAAAATGTCGGCCAAGCAGCTCACGGCGCTCGCTCGAACGGTCGGTTCCTTGTCATCGCGCATCGCTTTGGCTACTCCATCGGCGGACGCAGGATCCTTGAACTTGCGCAGCGCCCGCAGCGCGATCTTCCGGACTCGCGGCTCCGCGTTCGTCAGCTGCGCCACGAACGCAGGGACCGAAGTCTTGTCTCCGATCTCCATCAGCGCTTCCATCGCTCCCAGTCGCACGATCAGGGTCGGATCATTGACCAGCGGACGCAGTGCGCCGGCCGCGGATGAAGCCTTGATCCGAGCCAACGCTCGTGCCGCTGCGGCACGCACGTTGTCGCTAGGCTTGGTCTCACCTTGCGGTGGTTTCGCTAGCAAACCGATCAGCGCCTGCACAGCCTCTGGTGTTCCGATCGTGGCCAATGCTTCCTCGGTAGCCGGAACGGCAACCATGTCGGAAGACGTGCGCGCCAACCTCGCTACGTCGGAGATTGCTTTGCTGTCACGCGACGCCTGCACGCCGAATACCGCGGCACGCTGAACGCCTTCCGACGAATCGGTGAGCCCTTTTCGAAACAGACCCATCGAGTCGGTGTCACGCGGGAAATACTCCTTCAGAGCGTTCATGACCTCGATCTTCACGGCGAAGTCGGGATCATCGAACGTGTTCTTGCAGAGTTCCCGCGGTCGAGCCTTGTCGAACATTCGGCAGGCCGCGCGAACGGCGCTATCGCGAACCACGTGATCGGGGTCGGCGTAGAGCTTCTCGAGTAGATCGCTCCCTTTTTCGCCGAGCAGTTCGTGGACCGCCCACACCAGTTCAGTTCGGACGGTCGGCGCGGGATCTCCCAACAGTTTCTCGAGCGCTGGGCGGGCTTGATCAGCCGACGCTTTACGACTCATCAACTCGCGCAGTCCGAGAATGCGGTCGTCCGCAACAGTCGACGACAGCTTGACCATCGCCGGTTTGAGATCGTCGGCACTGGCGGCCCATGCGGGTCCCGTGAGGAGGGCAGCGAATGCAAGGGGCAGGAAACTAGTCACACGAGGCATCGGTAACCTCTATGCAGCCAAGGGGGTACGGAGCGCAGAGAACGCAACGTCCTGGCGGCCCACCGGTAGACCGGATGAGCGTAAGACTAATGACCGTCTGCCTTTGTTGCCAGAAACTCGCGCCGGTGCGTGAACCGGAGGCCTCAGCCCCGAGGCTGAGGGACGAGGGCGTCGACTGCCGCTTGGGGGGCCGGATGGCGCTGGTAGGTCGTAGGCGAGACGGACAGGAGTCGCGAGAACCGGCGATGAAAGTGACGGTAGCTCCCGTACCCCACCAGTTTTGCTACCTCGGTCATCGGGAGCGCCCCCCCCTGAAGAAGGCTCACGGCGCGGCGGATCCGCACCCGATGGATGTACTCGGTCATCGTCACCCCGGTTTCCCGATGGAACAGCGATGACATGTAGTTGCGAGCCAGCCCGACCTCTCTGGCGACTCGCGACAGCGAGATTTTCTCGGTCGCGTGGGTTTCGATGAACCGTAGGGCTCGGAGCACGGTTGGGTTGATGGGGGACTGCTTTCTTCGGTACGGTTCCGCAAGACGTTCGATCTCGGCGAAGAACGTTCGATGCCGCTCACGGGGATCGGTGGAACCCTCCAGCATCAGCGCCCAACGCGCACGCTCTTGACGAAGCTGGTGAGGAGACATTCGACCATCGAATGTCTCGCCTGCTGCACGCAGCAGTTCGTACAGTCGAACCGAAGAAAAGATGGGCTGGAAGGGGCGATCGCCGGCACCTCCGAGCGCGCGGCAGGCCTCGAGAAAACTCTCGACATCCATCCGTTCCAGCGCCAGCAGCGCAGCATCAACTCCGTCATTCGACGGCGCCGCATGCCCTCGCACCGATCCCTCTGGGACGATCAGCGATTCCGACATCCCGTCTCCCCGATGCCTCGGCAGCACAAGCCCCCATGCAACCGTCGAAGCGTAAAGCAGGTACGCCGCTCGACCGGCCGGAGCAATGGGAAACTGTGCCCGGATTTCAATTCGATCCTCGAGCCTGGCTCGTATTGACCCTCACTACTGGCGCGTGCTAGCCTCCGGCCCCTCGACTACAGCCGCGGGTGGCGCGGAACGCCAAAGAAACAAACGAGATCCGGGCCCGAAAGGCGAGGGGCCACGCGACCCTATGAATCTGCCCACCACGCTCACCGTATTTCGAATCTTCTTGGTTCCTCTCATGGTCGTGGTGCTCTTGGCGCCACCCGGCCGGTGGGTAGACACCCCGTTCTTCGGCGACGAATACCCCGCCCCCCGAGAGCTGATCGGAGTCTCGATCTTCCTGATCGCGGTGCTCACCGATATTCTCGACGGTTATTTGGCGCGGCGGAACAATCAGATCACCACCCTCGGGACACTGCTCGATCCGATCGCCGACAAGTTGCTCACGTCGGCTGCTTTCATCTCACTGGTCGAGATGCAAACGCACGGCCCGAATCCGAGACCACTTGCGCCTGCATGGATCGTGGTGATCGTCATCGGACGCGAGTTCATCATCTCGGGACTGCGGTCGGTGTTGGCTACACGCGGAATAGCGCTACCGGCCAGCAAGCTGGGGAAGCTCAAGACTGCGAGCCAGGTGGTTGCGATCGTCTTGCTGATCCTGACCAACACGCTGGAGCGCTGGGGCAAGTATGGATTTTTCGGCGTTGCCGCCTTGTGGCTTTCGATGCTGATCGCCTTGTGGTCAGGTGCAGACTATGTCTTCCGGTTTATTCGCTTGATCCCGGAGTTGTCCAAAGAGCCGCATCGTGGAGCGGGTGAGTCGTGAGTCGTTTGATTCCACAGATTCGTGTCCGAGTCCTGGCCGGGCTCGTCTTCTTGTTGCCGCTCGGCGTGTGCCTTTGGCTTGCCGAGATCCTGTTTCGTCTGGTCGATCGACTCGTCACCAACCAGATCCGGCCGTGGCTCGGGTTCGAGGGGTTGCCCGGATCGGGCGCACTCTGGGCTTCGCGTCTCGTCGCACTGGTGGTGCTTCTGCTCGTGCTCTATTTCATTGGAACGCTGGCAGCGAATGTACTTGGGAAGCGATTGCTCGAGGCTGGGGTGCAAGCCGTCGAGCGGATTCCTGTCGTTGGTGGCATCTATCGCGGTACGCGCCAGCTGTTCGATGCGCTTGGACCTGGCGGGCGCTCGGCGTTTCGTCGCTGCGTGTTGCTCGAATACCCTCGTCGGGGCGTGTGGACGATCGCCTTCGTGAGCAACGAGCGACGACAGTTATTGGGTGATCCACCGGTGCCGTGTTTGGGTGTGTACGTTCCAACCGCGATCAACCCTACCGCTGGCTTTTTCTTGATGGTTCCCGAGCACGACACGCGTCCACTCGCGATCACCGTCGAGGAGGGACTGAAGATCGTTGTGTCGGGCGGGATCGTGATGCCGTCAACGGCACTCTTGCCACACAACTCGGATCTTCGCGCTACGGAGTCGATGTGAAGCGGGCGCACACGGCGTTTCTGATCGCCGTTGGCGACGAGCTGGTCACAGGCCGCCAGGCCGATACCAATGGAGAGCGATTGTGTCGTTGGCTCGAGAGCCTGGGCTGTGAAGTGCAGTCGCGGTTGTTCGTGCCGGATCGTGCCGGCGTTGTTGAGAATGGTGTTCGCGCTGCGTTGGCTTCGAGAGTCGATGTTGTGATCCTTACCGGTGGGTTGGGCCCGACCGCCGACGACATTACGCGCGACGGTCTCGCGGCTGGCGTCGAACTGGAGTTGGAACTGGATCCTAAAGCGTTGGAAACGATCGAGCAGCGATACCGCGAACGCGGCCGTACGTTGGCTTCCGGCGCTGCAAGGCAAGCGTTTCGTCCGCGCGGTGCGGAGTGGATCTCCAATCCGATCGGTACCGCCCCTGGGATCTTGCTGAAGAGTGGACGCACGATCGTGATCGCGTTGCCCGGCGTTCCGCGAGAACTCAACGAAATGCTCGATCGCGACGTCCTACCACTGCTGAGACGATCGCTGGCCGGCTCCGTCGCGATGAAGAGCACGTCACTGCACGTGGCTTGTTTGCCGGAAGCGGAGGTCGATCGCCGGATCCGAGAGACGGCGCTTGCCGCACGTGGAGTGCAGGTAACGCACGTCGCAAAACCCGGCGACATCGAGGTGCTGCTGACGGCTCGCGGTGACAGCGAGGAGGATGCCGAGTCGGCTCTCGAGGCGGCTGTTGCTGAGTTGGGCGAGAAGTTGGGAGATCATCTGTACGGCGAAGGGAACGACTCGCAGGTCAGTGTCTTGCGTGATCTGCTGCTCGAGCAACGGTGGACGCTGGGATGTGCGGAGTCGGTGAGCGGTGGGCTGCTATCGAAGAGAATCACCGACCTGCCGGGAGCGAGCTCGTTCTTCCTGGGTAGCCTGGTCGCCTACGTCAATTCCGAGAAGCGCCTGCTCCTGGACGTTTCTGCCGAACAGCTCGAGAACTTCGGTCCGATCAGTGCCGAGGTTGCCGGAGCGATGGCGGATGGTGTTCGTCGCAAACTCGGCGTCGACGTTGCGCTGGCAACCACCGGGATTGCGGGACACGGGGCCGCCACGGCGGAAAAGCCCAAGCGACACACCTACCAACCGAACCTATGGCCA
>CAZAHQ010000329.1:0-4970 GCA_964484415.1 uncultured Acidobacteriota bacterium
TGGGCGACGAAGCGTATGCCGGCAGCCGCAACTTCTATCACCTGGAGGAAGCGGTCCAGAGTCACTACGGCTACAAGTACGTGGTGCCCACGCATCAGGGCCGGGGTGCTGAGCACCTGATCAGCCGCGCACAGATCACGCCCGGTCAGTACGTGCCGGGCAATATGTATTTCACGACCACGCGACTGCATCAGGAGTTGGCCGGCGGCACGTTTGTCGATGTGGTCGTGGATGAGGCGCACGATCCGGCGAACGAAGGACCGTTCAAGGGAAACGTCGACATCGGAAAACTAGAGAGCTTGGTGCGCCGCGTGGGAGCTGGACAGATTGCCTACGTTTGCGTCGCGGGCACGGTCAACATGGCCGGTGGGCAGCCGGTCAGCATGGAGAACATCCAGGCCGTCCGGACGTTCTGCGATCGTCACGGAATCAAACTCTATTTGGATGCCACTCGATTGGTCGAGAATGCTTTCTTCATCCAAGAACGCGAGCCGGGGTTTCAGTCGCGCTCGATCGCGTCGATCGTCAAGGAGTTCTGCTCTCACTCGCACGGCGCTTGGATGAGCGGCAAGAAGGACAACTTGGTCAACATCGGCGGCTGGTTGGCGGTCGACGATTGGGATCTGTTCGAAGAGCTGCGCAACATGGTCGTTGTCTACGAGGGGCTGCACACCTACGGCGGTCTGGCCGGGCGCGACATGGAGGCGATGGCGATCGGGATCTTGGAATCGATGCAAGACCAACATGTGCGATCGCGCGTCCAGCAGGTGCGTTACCTGGGTGAACTGCTGCAGGACTGGGGCGTCCCGATCGTGTTGCCGGTGGGTGGCCACGCCGTTTTCATCAACGCACGCGAGTTTTACCCGCATCTTCCGCAGGACCAGTTTCCGGCGCAAACAGTGGCGGCCGAACTCTATCTGGACTCGGGAATCCGCTCGATGGAACGTGGCATCGTCAGCGCCGGGCGCGATCCCAAGACGGGAGAAAACAACCATCCCAAGCTCGAACTCACACGCCTGACCATCCCGCGTCGCGTTTACACACAAGCGCACATGGATGTCGTCGCCGAATCGGTGAAGGGAGTGTACGACGGTCGCGCCGCGGTCAGGGGACTGTCGATGACCTACGAGCCCAAGTACTTGAGGTTCTTCCAAGCCCGCTTCGAGCGACTGTAGTAGCTCCGGCACTTTCGCTGTTGCGCGGCTCGCGAGTTGTCTAGACTTCCCGGACCGAGAGGAATGGGAGGATCTTATGCAGTCGTCGAAGCGCGTTCTGTTTTTGGTCTGCTGTCTGTCGTTGACTACCTCCGTTGCCGTGGCCGCTGAGGGTACCGATCAGGCGATGGACCCACAGATGCAGGCATGGATGAAAGCGATCAAGCCGGGCCCCGAGCATGCATGGCTGGCGAAGAGCGTTGGCACCTGGAAGATGAAGATCTCGATGTGGATGGACCCCAGCCAGCCACCCGAGATCAGTGAGAGCACATCGGAAAGAACGATGGCGATGGGCGGCCGCTATCTCATCGAAAGGGTCACAGGCACCTCGATGGGGATGCCGTTCGAAGGCATGGGCACCACCGCCTTCGACAATGTCGACAAGAAGTTCCATGGCACATGGATCGACAACTTCGGCACCGGCGTGATGATCTCGGTTGGATCGTGCGACGCCGATTTCAAGCAATGCACCTTCACCGGAACGATGAACGATCCCATGACCGGGAAATCTGTCACCGCGCGGATGGTCGAAACGCATCCCGACCCCGATCACTTCGCATTCGACATGTACAACCCCGGCCCCGACGGCAAAGAGGTGCGCTCGATGCGGCTGGAAGCGACCCGCGTCAAGTAGAAAACCCGCGAGGGTGGCCGGTTTCGGCCATCCTCCGCGGTATTTCGTGGACACCTACTACTGGTTGACGATTCGACCCGCGCGCACCGAACCGACGAGCGCGAAGGCCAGGAAGGTGGCAACGACGGAGCTGCCGCCGTAACTGAGCAGCGGCAGCGGCACACCAATCGTAGGCAAGATGCCTGTCACCATCCCGGCGTTGATGAACACCTGTCCGGTCCAGATCGCGGCGATGCCGCCGCAGAGGTAGGTACCCAGCAGGTCGCGCGATGTGAGTGCAGTGTCGAGCGCTCGGAACACAAGCGACATGTAGAGTCCGAGCGTCACCACCACACCGATGAAACCGGTTTCCTCTGAAACAACCGCCAACACGAAATCGGTTTCCCGGGCCGGCAAGAACTTCAGGCCCGCCTGGCTGCCGTGAAACAACCCCTTCCCGTCGACTCCACCCGAGCCGACGGCGATTCGCGACTGCGCCATTTGATAGCCCTTGCCCGACGGATCGCGCGAGGGATCGAAGACCAACAAGATTCGTTCTTTCTGATACGGTTTGAGCACATAGAACCAACCGATGGGCGCCATCAACACCACCAGCAGCGCCAACACCGCCAGGACGCGAAGACGCAGACCGGCCAACCATGCGCCGGCCAGCGCGAGCGGTACGAACGTGATAGCGGTTCCCATATCGGGCTCACCGAGAATCAGCACGACCGGTAGACCGACGAGCAAGCCGAGTTTGAAAAGCCTGGTGAAATCCAGCGATCCACTCAAGCGCGCCAAGAACATCGCGACCGCGATCGCCGTCACCACCTTCATCGGTTCGGACGGTTGCAGACCTAGCGGACCAAGTTTGAACCAGGCCTTGTTTCCCCCGATCTTGGGGGCAATCGACTCCGGTGAGATCAGCAGCGCACCTAGAACCAACAAGCCGCCGACGTATAACGTGCGCCACCAATCGGCCACGTAGTTGTAGTCCAGTCGCTGCACCAACAGGTACAGCACGATGCCGACCATCACGAACAGCAGTTGCTTGGCGCCCGGCCCACCCCAGATATGTTCATAGTCCAGGCGCGTAGCACTGGAGATGGCGATCACGCCGATCAGCGCGATCAAGACCAGGTGCACCAGCGTGCCGATGTCGGTCTTATCGACGAATTTGGACATGGGCTACCTGAGGTGCAGGACGCGGTTCTTCAGGCTCATCCGGCTCCAGCGGCGTCTCGGACGGCTTGATACCGAGACCTGGCTCCGGCACGTCGGACTTCTCGATCACCTGCTGACGTTCAAGGTAACGACGCAAGACGATTCCGGCGATCGGCGCCGCGGTTTCACCGCCATGTCCGCCGTGCTCGACAATGATTCCCCACGACAAGCGCGGCTTGTCCAGCGGACCGAACCCCATGAACCAGGCGTTGTCACCCGGGTCTTTGGCGCCGGTGTCACGTGAAACCACCTGTGCAGTGCCGGTCTTGCCGGCCACTTTCACGCCAGGAACTCGCGCACGTCGCGCGGTGCCGCTATCGCTGTCGACCACGTTGTTCATCGCCTCTTTCAATAGCGCGACGGTGGTCGGCGACAGGCCGATCGCCTCCGGTTGCTGTGCATCACCGGGTCGATCGACAAAGTGTGGGTGCACGCGATAACCGCCGTTGGCGATCGCCGATGCGACCACCGCCATCTGCAAGGGCGTGGCCTGCATCTGCCCTTGTCCGATCGAGACACTGATCGTTTCACCGGCGTACCACGGCTGGCCGCGGGTCTTCATCTTCCATGCGCTCGACGGCATGATCCCAGGGCTCTCACCCTCGAGTCTGATTCCGGATTTCTCGCCGAAACCGAACTTGTGCCCCCACTTGGCAATTCGATCGATGCCGAGTTCCTGTCCGACAGTGTAGAAGAAGACATTGCACGAGCGCGTGACCGCATCAGCAACGCCCACAGAACCGTGGCCCCCCTTCTTGTGGCACTTGTAGTCGCGCCCATAGAAGTTCTTCGAGCCACCGCAGAAAATCGTCTCGCCGGGGTGGATCACACCCTCTTCCAACGCCGCGCAAGCCATCATCACCTTGAATGTCGAACCTGGCGGATAGGCGGATGAGATCGGTCTGTTTTGCAGCGGCTTGAGTGGGTTGTTGATCAACGCGGTCCAGTCGGCGGCACGCAGTCGACCGGCGAACACGTTGGGGTCGTACGTTGGTCCCGAGTACAAGGCACGCACGCCACCGTTGATCGGGTCAAGAAAGATTGCGCCCCCCGATCGACCAGCGAAACACTCGTAGAGGTCACGCTGCATCTGGCCATCCAGTGTGACGCGCAGCGCGCGACCTGCTCGCGGCGGACGCTGCACCGCCACCGTTCCAAGCGAGCGGCCGCGGGCATCAACCTCATCGAGCGTGATTCCTGGCCGTCCGCGCAGATCGGCGTCGTAGATCTGCTCGACCCCGGAGCGGCCGACGCGATCGCCCGGCATCAGGTCTTCGCGCTTTTTCAACTCGGTTTCGCTGGCTTCCGATAGGTACCCAATCGCGTGCGCAGCCGCTTCGCCCAACGGATAGCTGCGCTTGGCCTCCATCACGACATCGATGGCCGGCAACTCAGGACGATGCGCCTCGATCTTGGATGCCACGCCGATGTCGACATCGGGCCGCAACAACACCGGCAGATAGCGCGCGGCGTTCTTTTGCTTGTCGAGTTGCTCCAGCAGCAACTCGGGAGTCTCGCCCAGATAGCGCGCCAGCACGGCAACTTCGGCGCGAGCATCGCGCGAACGATCACGTTGCATGTAGATCGAGAATGACGGGCGGTTGCCGACCAACACCATGTTTGCATCGTCGATCAGCATGCCGCGCGGTGGACGCTCATAGCGGTGCTGCAGTCGATTCTCCTCGGCGCGCTGCGCGTAGTACTCGCCGTGCACGATCTGCAGATACCAAAACACCTCGCCGAACAGCACGAACCCGAGCGCCACCACGATCCGCAGCAGGTTGAGCCGCGCCTTGAGCATGCGACCCAATCGATAGTCGCGATACGGCTTGAGATTGCGATAGTCGACGTTGGTACTCATCGACGGCGCTTCGGATCGCGGGGGGCCATCAGCACCCGATGAAACGCCAGCGCCAAAC
>CAZAHQ010000330.1:0-4957 GCA_964484415.1 uncultured Acidobacteriota bacterium
GAATCGACTGGGTCAGGGCCGCACCACGATCGAGAATCGCGTGCGCGTGGCACGCTCGCTGTGCAAGCGCCCGTTGCTGCAACGCGCATACGTAACCGGTGCCATTGGCCTCGAGAAGGGGCTGCTTGCGATACAGATTCTGGGTCCGGGATATGTCAGTGCTGCGCGGGAAGCGGAATGGGTTGCGCATTTGAAGCAATGCACGGTGAAGCGACTGCGCGATGAGAAGCGCGCGCTGTTGTGGGCGAGCGCGGTCGAGGGCCGGTGCGAAGCGCCGTCGCCCATGACGGATCAGGCATGGTACGCATCACTGCGTTGTGCGCTGGGGGACACCGTGGCTGCGGTGCGACGCGCCGGCGACGCAGCGTGCGATGAAGCAGCTTCGCCGCCCTTGGTCGGGAGCGTGCTCCGACTGCGCTTGCCGGTTGATTTGGCCAACGACTTTTCGGCCTGTGTCGAGGCGCGCTGCCGCTCTCTCGATGCCGCGGCGAATGCGTACGAAGAGTCGCAGCCTGTCACCGGAACGTGCTCAGCAGCATGGCGTGCTGCCCGGACATTCTCCGCGGCGTCACGTTGCATTCCGGCGTGGGTTGGCTTGCTGGCGTTGCTCGAAGAGTTTTGTGTGATTCACGATGTCGCTCCAACGCGCTCGGCTTCGCGGTCGGAGGTGTTCGTGCGCTCGGGGCATCGCTGCGAGGCGCCCGGATGTTCCTCGCGACGCGTGGAATGGCATCATCGCCACTATCGATCACGCGGTGGAAGCGATGATCACACAAACGGCGATGCGTTGTGTCCGACGCATCATCGCCACGGCGAACACGGCGGGTATCTGCGTGTTACTGGCGGCACGCCGTTGCAGCGTGCGTGGCGATTGGGGCCCGTTGATGACGGGGTTTGGTATCGCAATGAGCGATCTGTTGATCGGGGGGGTGATCTGCGCGAGCGCACTCGGAGCGATCGCAATAGGCGCGAGTGCAATCGGCGCGAGTGCAATCGGCGCGAGTGCAATCTGCGCGAGTGTAATCAGCGCGAGTGCAATCAGCGCGAGCGCCATCAGAACGATGTGACGTGAGTGTGGGTGTGGGTGTTGCGCGACGCTCGACCCACTGTGCACTTTCGTGGCGCCGGCCCGCGACTTGCCCCGCGCCGGCGTGGGCCGAGATTCCTCGTCGGGCCGAAAGCGGCTCGGGGCGGCGGTTTCCGCGCGAGTGCCCCGGCCTTGGGCTCGAAACTCGAACTTCGGTGGCATGATTCGGACGTGACTGAACTCGTCTGGTACTTGGGGTTAGGCCTAGCGGGGGTCGTGCTGCTCCAAGGATTGGGGGCTGCGGCCGGCGCCGCCGTGCGCGCTCGCCGGGCCGGCCGGGTCGAGGCCCTCAAGCAGACCTTATTAATAGGCGAGATCGAGGTGGTCAGGACCCGCACCCGAGCTGCGGCTGAACTGCCGGCCGCCTGGGCTGGCTGGCGCGTCTTCGAGGTCGCGCAACGCGTCGACGAATCGGGCGGTATCTGCTCGCTCTATCTCCAACCGCACGATCGCAAACCGCTGCCGCCGTTCAAACCCGGCCAGTACTTGACCTTCCAGTTCCGCGTGCCCGGTGCCGACAAACCCGTGGTGCGTTGCTACTCACTCTCCGATGCACACGACGCCAACCGCTATCGAGTGTCGATCAAGCGTGTCTTGCCCAGCGGCCTGGTCAGCAATTTCGTGCACGACCAAATCCAGGGTGGCGCACTCATCGATGTGCGTGCGCCATCGGGTCATTTCTTCCTCGACCTCGACGCGCGCGATCCCGTCGTGCTGCTGGCGGGTGGTGTTGGTATCACACCACTCCTTGCCATGGTCAACACGCTCGTCAAGCAGGGGGCGCGTCGCGAGGCCTGGCTGTTCTACGGCATGCGTCAACCGGACGAGGCGTTGCAGCGCGCACACCTCGAAGCGCTCGCTCGCGAGCACGAGTGGCTCTCGATTCATCTGTGCTTCAGCGACCATCACCCGACGCAAGGTAACGGTCCGGTGCACGAGCATCACTCCCGCGTCGGCGTTGATGTTCTCAAGAAAACGCTCCCTTCCAACAACTACCAGTACTACATCTGCGGCCCGCCGCCGATGATGCAATCGCTCACCGAAGGGTTGGCTGCGTGGGGCGTGCCGGATCAGCACGTGCACTTCGAGGCATTCGGCCCAGCCAGCGTCAAGCGCGCAGCCCCTGCCGTTGCCGCGACGACGGGGCCCGAAGCCCAGGGCTCCGGCATCAGCGTCACGTTCCATCGCAGCAGCAAGAGTGCCGCTTGGACTCCTGCCACCGGCTCACTCTTGGATCTCGCCGAACAGAATGGCATCTCGATCGACTCCGGCTGCCGCGCCGGAAACTGCGGTACCTGTCTCGTCGCGATTCGCAGCGGCGAGGTGGGCTACACCACATCGCCTGGATATCCGACCGACCCTGGCACCTGCCTCGCCTGCGTGGCCAAGCCAAAAGGTGCGGTCGTACTCGAAGCCTGAGAGGAGAACAACAGATGCATCACCCACGGAAGGCACGCTTCACCCTCACGATCGTCATGGCAACGCTTGCGACCGGCATCGCCGCGCTTGCCGCAAACAACCCCGACAAGATCGTCGGTTCGGACGCGTGCAAGGAGTGTCACACGGCCGAACACGCAGGCTGGCTCAACACGCATCACAACAAGTCGCTCGATGCATTGCGCGAAGGGCAAGAAGTGGCCGACAAACTCGAACTCGGCCGCACATTCCGGCGCGATGGTTTCTGCATCGACTGTCACACCACGGCGCAAACCAAGGAAGGCAAGGCCACGCCACTCAGCGGCGTGTCGTGCGAGTCGTGCCACGGCGCTGCGGCCGACTGGGTCAAGGTGCACAACGACTTCGGCGGCGAGAAAGTCACCAAGGATCAAGAGTCGGCCGAGCATCGCGCCGAACGATGGAAGAAAGCGGAAGCGGCTGGAATGATTCGCCCCGGACGCATCGACCTCGTCGCCGGAAACTGCTTCTCGTGCCACAGCGTGCCCAACGAGAAGTTGGTCAATGTGGGCGGTCACAAGGCCGGCTCCGACTTCGAGCTGGTGAGTTGGTCCGAAGGCGAGGTGCGTCACAACTACCTTGCCAGCAAAGGTCAAACGAATGCGGCCGCCACCCCCGAGCGGCGCCGCGTGAAGTACGTCGTCGGAAAACTCAAGGACCTGGAAGCAGGCCTGCGCGGTTTGGCCAAGATCACCGATGCGGCCGGGGCGTTCGCCACATCGTTTGCAGCCCGGACCAAGGCGGCGAAGCAGGCACTCACCGACATCAACGCCAAGCAGCCGATTCCGGAAGTCGCCGAGGCGCTCGGCAAGTTGGCCGGAGTCTCGCCCGACAAGGCGGCGGGTATTGCCGATCAGATTGCACCCTTGGCTGCCAAGGTTGCCGCCAACGATGGCAAAGGTTGGGCCGCGATCGATGGGTTGATTCCAACCACGCCCAAAGGCACAGCCCCCTGAGCCTTCGATTTCGATCGATCACGACGGGGGTGAGTCAGTGCTCACCTCCGTTCGTGTTTCTACGAGATCGATAGCTTCTTTATGACGACTGCAATCGAGCGACCGCAACGTTGGGATGTTCCGTTCTCCGCCGCGATGCGCGACGAGGATGTCGCTTGGCTGTTGTCGCGCGAGCCGTTTGCCGGTTTGGATGCGACGCGATTTCCGGCCGCCACCCCACTGCTCGGGATTCTGCTCAACGACGCCAGGCTGGTGCGTTGCCGCGCTGGAGACTTGATCGTTCGCGAAGGAGACTACGGCAGCTCGGCGTTCTTTATTCTGGAGGGCGCCGTGCGCGTGGCGCTCGACGACCTTCCCCCTGCCTTGCTCGGCCGGCGTGAAGCGCCGAAGAAATCGTTGTGGGGAGTGGTCGCGCAACTGTGGTCCAACGCGCGCGAACCAGAAGCGCGGGATCTCTCGCGCTACCGCGACGCTGCCGGGCTCGGCCGTCGCGAGAGCGACGCAGGCGATGCACGCGTCTTTCTGCAGGACGTGCCTGGCGTGCTCGATCGTCATCGCACGGTGCGCTTGGAGTCAGGTGAGCTGTTTGGTGAGTTAGCGGCGTTGGGGCGCACGCCACGCACCGCCACTGTCTTCGCAGACAGCGACGCGCTGCTGCTCGAGATCCGCTGGCAAGGGCTTCGTGACATTCGTAAGCACGCCCCCGCGCTGAAGGAGTTCATCGACCGCCGCTATCGCGAGCGCAGCTTGAAGGTGCAGTTGGGCGAGACGCCGCTCTTGTCGGGTCTGGATAGCGACGCGCTGCAACAGGTTGCCGATGCGACCAGCTTCGAGTCGTTCGGCTCGTTCGACTGGTATGGATCGTTCAAACAAAAGCGCGGTGTCGTCGACGAACCGCTGATTGCCGAAGAAGGACATTATCCGAACGGCGTGATCCTCGTGCGGGCCGGATTCGCACGGCTCTCGCAGCGACATGGAGCAGGCGAGCGAACCATCGGATACCTCGGCAAGGGGCGAGTCTTCGGCCTGGAAGAGATGCTCGCCGGTGCTGATACCGGCACGGCCGCACCGTTGCGCGCCTCGTTGCGCGCATTGGGGTACGTCGATCTGCTGCGCATTCCAACCGCTGTCATCGAGACTTTGGTCGTGCCGACGTTGGCGCGATCACGCGTCACAAAGTCGATCGCGCCATCGGTCGCTCCATTAGGACTGCCGTCCGGTGTGCTCGACGAGCTGGTCGATCGCCGCTTTGTCAACGGCACCGCCACGATGGTGATCGACCTGTCGGTCTGCACGCGTTGCGACGACTGCGTGCGCGCTTGCTCGCAGACGCACGATGGCAATCCGCGATTTCTGCGCGATGGACCGGTGCTCGGCGAGCGTTTCATGGTCTCCAATGCCTGCATGCACTGCGTCGATCCGGTCTGCATGATCGGTTGCCCCACCGGCGCGATCCATC
>CAZAHQ010000331.1:0-4946 GCA_964484415.1 uncultured Acidobacteriota bacterium
ACCGCAACGGGTCGCCCGGCCGGTGATCTGCGTCGGCAATCTCACGGCCGGCGGAACCGGCAAGACTCCGGCGGTGGCTTGGTTGGTTGAGGCACTCACCGCGCGCGGGCATCGCGTGGCGGTGGTGTCGCGTGGCTACGGAGGCCGGCCACCGCAGCAGCCGCTCGATGTTTGGACCGATCAACTATTGCGCTGCAACGCCGCACAGGCGGGTGACGAAGCGGTGTGGATCGCGGAGGCGGTGCGCCCGTTTGCAGTGATCGTCGGTGTCGACCGTGTGCGCGCGGCGCAACGTGCGGTGTCATTGGGAGCCACCGTCATCGTGCTCGACGATGGGTTCCAACACCGCCGGCTGCATCGCGACCTCGATCTGTTGTTGGTCGATGCTGTCGATCCATTGGGTGGGGGACGAGGACTCCCCGCGGGGTCATTGCGGGAATCGCCGCAGGGGGCAAGACGGGCCGCGATCGTGATAGTGACCCGCGCCAGTCACGCGCAGTTCGCGGCCGGCCCTCCCCTGCCGCCGGAACTCTGGCCCGCACAACTGCGCGACTGGCTTTCACACGGGCCATTGGTCTTGGCGGCGCAGCATGCCCCACAAGATTGGATCGATCCCCACGGGGCAACGCATCCCGCTCACGAGCTCACCGGACACCGCGTTTATTGGGTGTGCGGGATCGCGCATCCAGATGCCTTCACGACTCTATTGCGACAACTCGGCGCCGATCTGGTGGGCGGGCGCGCGTTTGCCGATCATCATCCCTTCATGCCGGACGAGGTGAACGCGCTCCAAGCCGAAGCCGCCCGAGCAGGCGCAACCCAATTGATCACCACCGCGAAAGACGCCGCACGCTGGCCTGCGACCCTGCCGCCGCCAGGGGTACTGACGATTCGCTTCGACGTGCACGGCGAGGCGTTGGCGTTGCAACGTGTCGAGCACGTCATCGCCGCGGCACTCTGATGGGACAAAGCCGGGGTCCGGTGAGGCGACTCGAAGCGATGCTGCTGTTGGGCGTCGCACCGCTGGTGCGTGCACTACCACCACGCGTCGCCGTGCGGTGTGGGCGTGCTTTGGGACGCCTGGTGCATGCACTCGATGCCCACCATCGGGGGCTAGCGCAACGCAACGTTCAGGCTGCGCTGGGTGTGACTCCCTCCGAGGCGCGGCAGATCGTGCGCGACGTGTTTGCACACTTCGGCCGTGTCACGTTGGAGGTGTTGTCGCTGCCGCGCTCGCTGCATGAGCCCGAGCGTTTTCGAATCGAAGGCTGGGAACATCTCGAGCAGGCGCACGCACTCGGCCGAGGGGTATTGATCTACTCCGCGCACATGGGTAACTGGGAACTGTTTGCTCAGCAACAGGCATTGAGGGGACTGCCGATAGACTTCATTGCGCGCCCGCTCGACAATCCCTGGCTCGATCGGGCGTTCGCGCGCTGGCGTGAACTCCCCGGCAACCGGGTGCTCGGGAAGCACGGTGCACTGCGTTTGGCCCTGAAGACGCTGAAGAGCAAGAGGAGCTTGGCGATTTTGATCGACCAAAACCAACGCGTGCCGCCGCGGCTGTTCGTGCCGTTCTTCGGGCGACTCGCGGCCACGACACCGACGCTCGGCATGCTCGCCGTGCGCACCGGCGCGCCGGTCGTCCCGGCAATTGCGATTCCTCACGATGACGGCGGTTACACCTTCCGCTACGAAGCTCCGCTGGCGGTTCCTCCCGAAGGCAGCGACGAAGCGCGCGCCGAGGCGGTAACGCTGGCCGCCACAAAAGTCTTGGAAACGTGGATTCGAGCGCAGCCGCATACCTGGCTCTGGCTGCATGATCGCTGGAAAGGGGAACCTCGACCGGGGGAGCGCGTGCTTTCATGAGCCGAGCTGCCGTGTTCCTCGATCGTGACGGAACCGTTTGCCGCGAGGTCGGCTACGTCAATCATCCATCACGACTGGAACTGATGCCGGACGCCGGCGCCTCGATTCGCCGCCTCAACGCTGCGGATCTTGCGGTCGTGATCGCGACCAATCAGGCCGGCATCGCACGTGGCTATTTTCCAGAGCATGTGCTGCATGAGACCCACGAGCGGCTGCGGACTCTTCTGAGTGCCGAAGGCGCCAGGCTCGATGGCATCTATGCGTGCGTCCATCACCCCGATACCGGTGGGCCCGGCTTTCAACGCGACTGTGAGTGCCGCAAGCCGAAACCGGGACTGCTGCTGGAAGCAGCGCGCGATCTTGACTTGGATTTGTCGCAGAGCGCGATGGTCGGTGATTCGTTCCGTGATATTGGCGCCGGGCGCAACGCTGGTGTCGCCCACACGGTCATGCTTCGCACCGGATACGGACAGGGTGAGTTGTTGTGGAAGAGCGCACGAGCATCGGCCTGGCCGGACCGAATTGCGGACACGCTCGAGGCTGCCGTGACGTGGATATTGGCGCAGCGCGCTGAGGAACACAGATGAAAAAGCCGATCGATTCCAGACGCCCGTCGCGTGCTCGATTGATCGCAATGACCAATCGACTCAACAAGGCGCGCGTCGCCGTGGTTGGCGACGCCGTGCTCGACGCCTTCGAGTTCGGCGAGATCGCACGCGTTTCACGTGAAGCTCCTGTGTTGATTCTGGATCACCGCCGCACCGACTACGTGCCCGGCGGCGCCGGTAACACCGCCACCAATCTGGCAGCACTCGGCGTGCGCACCTCGCTGATCGGCCGCGTCGGGAATGACGATGACGCAACCGCGCTTCGCACGATCCTGCGACAGCGCGGCGTAACCGTGAGCGGCTTGCTCGCCGACCCCGACTACGCCACACCGACCAAGCGGCGCATTCTGGCCGGGAGTGCACACACCCGAAAGCAGCAGATCGTGAGGCTCGATCGCGGCGATCGCGGCGTTCCACTGCGCACCGGCCTGAAGCGGCGCCTGCTGGCCGCGGCACGCGCCGCGCGCCAACGGGGAGACGCCGTGTTGCTGGCCGACTACGGCTACGGCGCGATCGATCCAACCTGGCCCGCAGCCCTCGGCCGCGGCAGCGGCGCGGTGACACTCGATTCACGCTTCGCGCTCGATCGGTTTGCCGGGATCGACGCAGCCACACCCAACCTCGAGGAACTCGAGCGTGCCGCCGGCCAACACCTCGGCGATGACGATGAAGCGGCAATCAACGCGGCTGGCGAAACGTTGCGACGCCGCATCGGTTGTACCGCGCTGTTGGCGACACGCGGTAGTCGCGGCATGACCTTGATCGAACGCGGCCAACCGCCGGCAAGGATCGCCGTGTTCGGCAGCGACGAGGTCGCCGATGTCACCGGCGCCGGCGACACCGTCATTGCGGTTTTCACCGCGGCGCGCGCCGCCGGGGGAACGTGGCGCGAGGCGGCGGAACTGGCGAACGTAGCCGGCGGCCTCGTCGTGATGAAGAGCGGCACGGCGACCGTCACGCGTCAGGAGATCGTCGCGGCGCTGCTCGAAATGTGGACCGAGTGATGCGCGATCCGTGGTCGAAGATCGTCGCGCGCGAGTCGCTGGCCGATGAACTCGCACAGCACTCAGGTGCACGCGTGGTGCTGGCCAACGGGCTGTTCGATGTCCTTCACGTCGGTCACGCCCGCTATTTGGCGGCTGCTCGTGCGGCGGGCGATCGGTTGGTGGTCGCGCTCAACGACGATGCCTCGGCGCGCGCCAATCGCGGAACTCAACGTCCGCTCATTCCACTGGCCGAACGGATGTTGTTGATCGCTGGGCTGGCGTGCGTCGACTGGGTCACGTGGTTTCCTGAAACCACGGTGGCGGCCACGTTGTCGCTACTGCGGCCTGCCTGCCACGCGAAGGGAACCGACTATCGGCCATCGACACTTCCAGCCGAAGAGCAAGCCGTACATCATGCGCTCGGAATTGCTGTCGTCAGCGTTGGCGACGAGAAGACACACGCCACCAGCGACATCGTGAAAACGGTGCTCGCGAGGTATTCCGCATGAGATTCTCACGTCGCACCTTTCTCACCTCACTCGCCACGACCACTGCGGGAGCTTGCTTCGTGCGAGCGTTGGCGGCCGAGGGCTCTGGCTCGGTAAAGGTCACGCCGGAGATGATCGCCAAGGCCGAGTGGATTTCCGGCCTGACGCTCAGCAAGGATCAGCGCAAGCTCTTGGTCTCTGGCGCCGATGAGTTGGAGCGAGCGTTCAAGGCGCTGCGCAGCGTTGCGATCGACAACGGGATCTCCCCTGCCCTGGTGTTTCAACCGCTGGTGCCGCCACCTGCCGGCAAGGCACAACTCGCTGTTTCCGCACTACCGGCCACCGCACGCCCCGCCAAGGACAGCGAACTAGCGTTCCTTTCGGTGCAGGATCTGGCGGCGTTGATTCACAGCAAGCAGATCAGCAGCACCGAGTTGACCAAGTTCTATCTGGCCCGCATCGAGAAGCACGATCCGAAACTGCTGGCGGTGATCACACGCACCGAGGAGTTGGCGTTGCAGCAGGCGGCGCAAGCCGACGCCGAGATCGCGAAGGGTATCTGGCGCGGTCCGCTGCACGGCATTCCGTATGGCGCCAAAGATCTCTTGGCCGTTCCAGGCTATCCCACGACATGGGGCGCCGGTCCGTACAAGACGCAAACACGTCCCGAGAAGGCCACCGTCGTCAGCAAACTCGAGGCTGCTGGTGCCGTTCTGCTCGCCAAGACCACACTGGGTGAGCTTGCGATGGACGATGAGTGGTTCGGTGGGACGACGCGCAACCCATGGAAGCTCGATCAAGGATCCAGCGGATCGAGTGCCGGGTCGGCCTCGTGTGTCGCTGCCGGCTTGATGGGATTCGCCATCGGCTCCGAGACCTGGGGAAGTCTCGTGTCGCCCTCGACGCGCTGCGGCACGTCGGCCTTGCGTCCCACCTTCGGTGCGGTCAGCCGCTATGGCGCGATGGCCCTTTCATGGAGCATGGACAAGCTCGGC
>CAZAHQ010000332.1:0-4941 GCA_964484415.1 uncultured Acidobacteriota bacterium
CAAGGGATGAGTTCACCCGGGCCCCACCCTGACCCGGCCTGAGCGATGGTGCCAGCAGCAGAGGCAGCACCTTGGTACCCGAAGTACCACCACCTGGGCGCCGGAGGGCCCGTCTACCCCACCACCCCCCTCCGGCGTACCTGTCCCGGGTAGGAGAGGGCGAGAAACCCCGATCCGGTGCTCGCCCTCTCTCCATTTACCTTTCCTCGAGCAGCTGCGGAGACGCGAGTGCCCAGATCCGCTCGTCTGCGCGGGCGAGTCCGCGAGCGGCCCGAGAAATGGAAGAAAACGTCGTGAGAGATCGGGTCCGGCGACCATATTCATCGAGGTGCGAGCGTCGCCTCACAGTGGACTTGGGCTCAGGCTAGCCCCCTTCTCGGTCGTGCTCGTCTGCGTATCGATCGGGGCACGTCCCGCAGCGGCACTCGACAAGACCCGGCGTATCGACCAGTTCACGATCGAGCAGTGGAGTACCGATCGAGGCTTGCCGATCGAGGTTGCTGAATCGGTGGCGCAAACAACCGACGGCTACCTCTGGATCGGGACTCAAGAGGGGTTGACCCGTTTCGATGGCGATCGGTTCACCACCTTCAGCCGCCGGAACGTGCCGGCCATCACGAGCAACGACGTTCACATGGTTCGCGTTGGAAACAACGGCGTGCTCTGGATCGGCACCGCGGGAGGCCTGCTCAAGTACGAAGTGGGCCGTTTCGACGTGGTACATACAGGATCCGATCAGGCCTCGACCGACAACGTTTGGGACGTCGTCGAAGATCGCCGCGGTGTGCTTTGGGTGGGGACCAGCAACGGTCTGATCCGAATCGAGGATGGTCGGCCGGTTCGACTCGATACGGAACAAGGCCTGCCGAGTCAGCTGATCTGGTCGTTGCTCGTCGATCGGGACGGCTCGGTGATCGTCGGCACCGGGGGCGGTGCCTGCCGAATGGACAACGACCGCTGCAAGCCGTTCAGCGGCGCCGTTCCGACCTCCCACGCACCGGTCAACGTCATGCTGCGCGATCGCGCCCAGCGCTTGTGGCTCGGCACCGATCTCGGATTGGCGCGTCTGGACGCAGATGGCTGGCGGCTGTTTACGAATCGCGACGGCCTCTCCGACAATCGCATCAAAGCGCTGCGGGAGGATCGTGACGGCAATCTGTGGATCGGCACAGAGGGTGGCGGTCTCAACATGATGCGCGACGGTCGATTCAGTTCTCTCTCGCCACAAGAGGGCGGTATCGATCCGTATGTGCGCAGCATCTACGAGGACCAAGAGGGCAGCCTGTGGATCGGAACGTTCACTGGCGGCCTTTATCGAATGCGAGACGGGATCTTCGCGACCATCACGCCTGCCGATGGGCTTGCGGGAAGCTTCGTTAGAAGCATTCTTCGAGCGGGCGATGGAAGTCTATGGGTTGCGACCTACGGGGACGGCATTACGCGACTGCACGACCGGTCGGCAACACACTTCTCCGTTGCCTCTGGCCTGCCGAGCAACCTCGCACTCAGCGTGATACAGGACCGCAGCGGGCGGGTCTGGGCGGGACTCGACACTGGACTGATCTATTACGAGCATGGGAATTGGGTCCGCTTTACCGACCCTCGCCTTGCTCGCGGTCAAGTTCGATCGCTGTTCGTCGATCGCGACGGTGCGTTGTGGGTTGGGACGATGGGTGGGGGGATCAGCCAGATCCGTGGAAGTGAAGTTCGCAGTTACACGCACGCCGACGGGCTGGTCAACGATGTGATTCGAGGTGGAATCACGCAGGCACCCGATGGCTCGATCCTGATCGGAACCGAGGGTGGGTTGAGCGTGTTGTCAAGCGGTCGATTTAGCAACTACTCGGCGCACAACGGGCTCCCACCGCAGCCGGTGTTCGCAGTTCACGTCGATGAAGAAGGGACGATCTGGCTCGGAACAGCCGGTGGTGGATTGGTGCGGATCAAGAGCGGCAAGATCGAGCACTTCGATTCTGCTGACGGTTTGGCGGACGACATGGCCTTCTCGATTCTGGAAGACAATGAAGGCCAGTTGTGGATGTCGTGCAATCGCGGAATCTATCGCGTTGCCAAGCGCGATCTCCAGGCGCACGCCGACGGTCTGCTGGCACGAGTACCGTGTGAACTCTACGGTCGCGGCGATGGCCTAAAGGACCCCGAATGCAACGGCGGATCGACGCCGAACGCGATCGCGGCTGGAGATGGTCGATTCTATTGGGCGACAGGTGCCGGCGTGGCGTACGTCGAGCCCGCCCTTGCGGAACGACAGCGCGTCGAATCGCCACCGATCATCGAGCGCGTGCTGGTCGATCGACATGACGCCGATCTTTCCGCCGCGATCGATGCGGCGCCGGGACGGGGCGAACTCGAGATCCAGTACACGGCGATCGTGTTCGACCAGGGCTCGCGCACTGCCTTCCGATATCGACTCGAGGGGTATGACAAGGACTGGATCGACGCCGGAACTCGACGCACGGCGTTCTACACGAACCTGCCTCCTGGCGATTACCACTTCCAAGTCATGGCGAGCGACTCACGCGGAACATGGAGCGGCGTGGCGCTGTCCCGGCCCCTGACTCTCCGGCCGCATCTGCATCAGACAGCCTGGTTCTACGCACTGTGTGTATTGCTCGGACTAGCGACGATTCTCTCTTTGTTGAAACGGCGTGAAGGATTGGCTCGCACTCGCGAGGAACGGTTACGGAGCCTGGTACTGGAGCGGACGAGCGAGTTACAGAGCGCCAAGGAAGCGGCGGAGTCGGCCAATCGCGTTCGCGGGATGTTCCTGGCGCATATGAGTCACGAGATTCGAACTCCCATGAACGGGATCTTGGGGATGACTCAGCTCGCGCTCTCCACGCCGCTCTCGCAAGAGCAGCGCGAGTATCTCGAAGCGGTGAAGACATCGGCCAGTGGTCTGTTGATGATCCTCAACGATGTGCTCGACTTTTCCAAGATCGACGCTGGAAAGCTGGAGCTTGACCCCCATCCGTTCCGCTTGCGGGAGACGGTGGACGATGCGCTTCGGATGTTTGCAATCCGCGCCGAGGAGAAACAACTCGAGATGATCTGTAGTGTCGCGGCCGACGTACCCGATGCTCTCGTGGCCGACGCGGGGCGGCTGAGGCAGGTGCTCGTCAACCTGATCGGCAACGCAATCAAGTTCACTCAAGCCGGCGAAATCTCGATTCGACTGTCGCTGGAAGCGGAGCAACCGCGAGACACGCGGAGTGTCATGCTCTCGATCGAGGTCCGCGATACCGGGATCGGGATTCCCCAGGAGAAGCAAGCGCGAATTTTCGATGCGTTCACTCAGGCCGACGGGTCGATGACTCGTCGCTTCGGCGGTACCGGACTTGGGTTGGCGATCTCGGCGCGCCTTGCAGAATCGATGGACGGACGCTTGACTGTTCAGAGCCGGCCGGGGGAGGGGAGTACTTTCACCTTCACGTGCCGTGTCTTGCGCGATGAAATCGAGTCGACACCTCGCCCCGACTGGCCGGGCGCGGAAGCATTGCTTGCCATGCCCAACGCGACCGCCAGGCAGGCCGTGCGTCGACTGTTCGAGAGTTGGGGGCTGCGCTGCCTTGAGCTCGCGACAGGCGAGGCACTGAATGCCGAGGTCGCCAGGCAACGCCAAGCGAACCGCACAGTTGTCATCGTCGACCAGACACTGCCCGATTTCGACCTGAATCGGTTTCTGCGCGCCAACAGAAACTGGGCGGCTCACACCATCGTGCTGTCCCCCGAGTCGATGTTGTTCGAGTCAGCGTCGTTGCTGACGACATGGGGAATTGTCGCGTGTCTTCCCAAGCCGCCAAGAGAAGCCGATCTGCAGCGGTCGTTGAACACCGTACTCGTCACCGATGCGAGTTCTGTTCGCGATGCAGACGCAGAGTTCAGAACCACGACGGGACCGACAGGGCCGCTTTCGATCCTGTTGGCCGAAGACCATCCGGTCAACCAAAAGATGATGATGCGGCTGCTCGAGAAGCGCGGTCATCGTGTGGTTCTAGCTCAGAACGGCGAGGAAGCGGTGGCGGCCGCGCAGGTGGAGCGATTCGATATCGTTCTGATGGACGTACAGATGCCGGTCATGGACGGATTCGAAGCGACGGCGCGACTGCGTGAACTCGAGCAGAGCCGAGGCCAGCGTGTACCGATCGTCGCGCTGACGGCGCACGCCATGAAGGGGTACCGCGAGGAGTGCCTGGCGGCCGGGATGGACGACTACCTCACCAAGCCGGTCAATCCCGAGGATCTGCTTAGGACCGTCGCCCACTGGGTCGCGGCCTGCCCGGTTGGGGTCGGCTAGTCCTCTTGCAACAGTACCGGGTGCGCCAAGCGACTCGTGCGATCCGGCGAAACTCGCAACGCGCGGCGACTTGTCACTCCGGTGGAAGGATCGGGGAGGGTAGGATCTCGCAATGTCAAGATCACAGATCTATCTCATTCGTCACGGCGCCACCGCATGGTCGCGTACCGGTCAGCACACAGGGCGCACCGACCTGCCGTTACTACCGGATGGCGAGCGCGAAGCCGCCGGCTTGGCGTCCCGCCTCTCGGGGTTAGAGTTTTCGAGAGTACTCAGCAGCCCATTGCAACGAGCCCGGCGAACGGCCGAACTCGCCGGTTTTGCCGATGTCGTCGAACTCGACACCGATCTCGCGGAGTGGGGTTACGGCACCTTCGAAGGCAGGACCCTCGAAGAGATTCGTGCTCTGCACCCAGGTTGGGACCTGTTCGAGGATGGATGCCCATCGGGCGAGTCGCTCTCCGATGTGGTGATTCGCGCCGAAAGGGTCATCACCGCGCTGCACGCTGCGAACAGCAACGTTGCGGTGTTTGCGCATGGGCACTTGTTGCGCGTCCTGGCCTCACGCTGGATAGATGCGCCGGGCAAGATGGCTCGTCGGCTTGCACTCGGTACCGCTTCCGTTT
>CAZAHQ010000333.1:0-4931 GCA_964484415.1 uncultured Acidobacteriota bacterium
TGCTGGTTCTGGCGGGCGCCTTCGCCATCCGCTCGCTGACGGTGGCCGGCACGATTCCACCGATGCTTGGGGTCGCGCTCGGTGTGGCTTTTGGTGCACTGTGGCTTTGGCTAGCGGACCGGGCCGCGCGTCACGGTGATCGACTCAGTGCGACGACGCATGCGATCACCGCGGTTGTCGTGATCCTGCCGCTCTTGGTCGAGGCAACCGTTCGATTCAAGTTCTTGGCGCCGCTTCCCAGCGCGATCGTGTTGGTGACCAGCGCCGCCGCAGTGCTCGCGCTCGCGCGGTCCTGTGCACTCCCCGCGGTGGTCTGGATCGGGGCGCTAGGCCCGGCGCTCACCGCGCTGGTGCTGGCGTTTGCGAGTCGCAACGTGTTGCTGTTCGCAAGCGCGCTGTTTGTGATTGCGGCGCTGTCGTTCTGGGCCGGACTGCACACCGCGGCCAGCACGGCAGGTTGGGCGGTGGTGGGGATACTCGATGTTCTGCTGCTGATGATCACGGCCGTGTTGATGATCGCGCCCCCCGAACGGTCGGCAGCGCTCTTGACCCCGCCCGCCTTGATTGCGACGTTGTTAGCGTTGGTCACCTTGTCGTTTGCAACGTTCATCGGCAGTACCCGACGAACCGGGCGCTCGGTGCGAATCACCGAGATCGTTCAGGGTGTCGTGGCAACACTGGTTGGCTTTGGCGGCGCGCTGGCCGTCACACATCGCAGCGGAGCCGCCGCCCTGGCGACCGGCGCCATTGGCCTGGTGTTGGCGGCGGCAACCTACGCGGCATCGTTCACATTCATCGATCGAATCGAAGGGCGGCGCACCAGTTTCATGTTCTACACAAGTGCCGCTCTGATCTTCACGCTGCTCGGCGCGGTCTCGATCTGGCATGACTCTGTGCTGGCGATCGTGCTGTCGGTGGCGGCGCTTGCCACGGCGTGGATCGGAAGTCGCAAGGCGCGAGAGACACTCAGCCTGCACGCGACGATCTACATCCTGGCGGCCGCTGCCGTGATGGACCTGGATACGCGCCTGTATGCCGCCCTGGTCGCACGCAGTGGACCTCAGTCCGCTTACCCGCCACTCGCGTTGTGGCTCGTGCTTGTTGTGGCCGCTGTGTTTTGTTGGTTGCCGATTGCGGGGCACGGCCGCACTTGGGGCGCCATCGCGCCCGTGGCGAAGCTCTTGGTGATGATCGTGTTGCTGGGTGGCCTCAACGTCGTGGTGTTAACGCTCGGTTGTCGAATGATGGCCGGTGACGGAGAGCATCCTTTGTCCGGCGCAACGCTGGCCGTGGTGCGCACGGCATTGCTATCGATTTCTGCGGTGCTCGTCCCACTGATCGCGCGCTCCCCTCGCTGGCGTGAGGCGCGCTGGCTGACTTACCCGATCCTGATTTTGGCGGGAATCAAGCTGGTCGCAGAGGACGTGCCAAGCGGTCAAACGGCGGTGTTGGTGTTGTCGTTCGCGCTCTATGGCGGCGCTTTGATTCTTGCCCCTCGATTGGCGCGACAGTCGTCACCGAGCGGCTCCAGCAACGGCTAACGCCCTCCATGAAACGGCACACCGGCACGGCCGCACAACTCGCGAGCCAGTTCGATGTAACGGTTGTACTGCACGGAGTGAAACGCTTCGAGCATCGCGGCCGACGTGGTTCGCGACATCACTTGCTGCGCCAGCGCGAAGACCTCGTCGTTCTCACGCTGCACATTTCGGCGTAGCACGCGCGCGTACTCTCGCCCGGCAGCGGCGAGCGCTCGCTTGTCGTTGTCATCGACGGCGCCGCGCATCGCCTGGATCAAGCATCGGCTCTGTTCGTGATCTTCCAACATACAGGCGACCGCGCCGCTCTCACTCGGCACCCCCGCCGCGATCAACGCAGGGAAGAGCAGATCCTCTTCCTTGCCGTGATGGCAGCGATCGGCGAAGGTCGAGAAGAACTCCAACGCACCCTTCCAGAAGTGCGCGTCGATCGGCGCTCCAACCGCAACGCGCTCGGTTTCGCTCTCCAGCGCGCCGAGCATCGAGCCAATCACGTCGTGCTCCACGCGCAGCACATCGGTGGGGTGAATCTCTGCTTTCGGCAGCGGCTTCGGCGTCTGGCTCATGGCGGTTCCTCCTGTCGGCAGATGCCGCGGTGATTCTACGGCGTTGGCACCGGCCGCTGGTTGCCCCAGGTCAACCGAGCGCCGCAGGAGCCGGCGTTCCGGCTTTGGCACACAACGAGCGCGCGAGCGCGAGGTAAGTCTCGGTGGCGCCGGAGAGCTGGTCGGCCGCTCGAGCTTCCTCGAAACCGGAGCGCAACTGCTGCTCGGCCTCGGCCTTGATCATCCGTCGCGCCATCTGAAACAGGACTTGATTCTCTTTGTCGATGTGTTGGCGGAGCAATGTGGAAAAGCGCCGGGCGGAATCTTGCAGCGCCGCGCGATTGGCCGAAACGGCAGCCTCGCGCATCGCCCGGTTGAGCCGCCGGCCATCCTCGTGCTCGTCGAGCAGGCAGGCCACGGGGCCGTTCTCCAACGGAAGCCCCGCGTTGCCGAGCGCCGGGAAGAGCATCACCTCTTCTTTGTTGTGATGACAGCGATCGGCAAACCCCGCGAAGAACTCGCAGGCCGAGTCCCAGAACGATGGGTCCAGCGGTGCACCTGCGTTGAGTCGATCGGCTTCGCTGTCGACCGCGGTCAGGACGCAACAGATGACCTCATGTTCGGCGACCAAGATCTCGGTGGGGTGGGAACTCGGGTTGGGCGAAGTCATACGTTGCGCTCCGTTCATGGGTTTCGATGGATAGGTTTGCCTGGCTATGGATAGCAGGTGCGGAACGATCTGGCACTTGCGAAAGGCCGCGAGCCGACCTCGGCCCAATCGCATGCCTCGCCGTCGGCTCGGAGCCTCGACCACCGACAGCCGCCCTCGTGCGGCGACGCCATCTTCCACAGAAGGTCCGAAGCCTTGATCCAACCGCGGTTTCCAAAACGAGGCTGAGGCGTATGCTCCTGAGGGCCTGACAAAGGAGGGCGTCATGTTTCGTGGTTTCGTACCTGGTGCGCTGCTGGTCGTTTCGACCTTCTCGTCATTCGCAGCGGATCGAGTGTTCGAGGCGGCGCTCAGGCTACTTCCGGCTGATATCGAAATCGTGTACGCCGTGGCCGCAGGCGATCAAGACTCCAGCATTCCGTCGGCGGATGTGTCGCCCAACATGGCACCGCCCATGCGCCAATCGCTCAGTGGACTTGTACTCCTGGACAAACTGCTGCCCGCGGTCGGCCGTGAACTCGTGTACGCGACGAGGTTCGGCGATATGCAGGCTCTCTTTAGGGACAACGGGGCCGATTTTGGCGTGGAGGAGTGGCTCGTATTCGAGCCGCGCGAACCAGCAGCGGTTTGGGAGCAAGTCACCGCATCGCTGTCACCCGGCATCTCCGCGACGCGGACGATCGATGGCTTGGACCTCAGGGACTCAGCGCCAGGAAACGAGTTGCGTGGTTGCCTGAGACTCTTCGGGCAGCGTGCCGTGCTGAGCGCTCCGTGTGCGCCCGACCGGTCTCCCACGACGAGGAAGGGAGAGCAAAGGACCTTCGGGGACTCACGTGCGCTCCGCGATGTTTCTGAACAGCTGCCATGGCCGAACCGGCGACTGTCACTGCTGAACTTGCCGGTGTTCTACGAACGGTTGAGCGACCCCCGTATGCAAGAGGCAGCGAAGGGCGCGGGCCAGACACAGAAACTCGATTCGATTCTCGCGGAGCTATCGAAATACAGCGCGCTCTGCGGTGCTTTCGAGAGTGAGATCAATGGGAGTCGAGTGGTGACAAGGATCGCTCCCAAAGACGATCAGCGGAGTGTGCAAGGGACGAGCGCGTTCGGATGCGATCTGGCACCGCCACGTTCCATCGTCTCCGATGGCGCCCAGAGCTCACACTCGTCTTCGGCTCCGATCGATGGCGAGCCGCAGGTCATCACCAAAGATCTCCTACCACCGGAGGTGATCCAGAAGGTCGAGCCTGACTACCCGCTGGACGCGCGAGAGCAGCGCCTGGAAGGCAAGGTGATTCTGCAAATCGTGGTTGGTGAGGACGGCTCGGTGACAGATGTGAAAGTGCTGCGCTCCATCGAGCTGCTCGATCAGGCGGCGGTCGAGGCGGTGCGGCAGTGGAAGTACAAACCAGCGACGAAGGCGGGGAGGCCGGTGCCGGTCTACGTGACGGTCACCGTCAACTTCCGGCTGAGGGAGGGCTTGGAGGGTCCCCGATAGGCATTCGGTCAGGGCGACCGTTCCTGCCGATCTCCGCTCGGGCGACCGGGATCGGACATCCGGCGCGTCGCCCCGGCCGTGAATGGCCTGCCGGCGACTGGACCTGCATTCCCCGCGGACCGCGGGCCGTTTGTCACCAGTTTGGAACCGGCTTAGCACCACTCCCAAACCACCCCGTGAAGTAAAAGCAGTAGTCACGCCAGAGGGGCGGCCGGGGGCCGGTATGTCGATCGTCTTGGACGGCATCTCACGCCGGATTGGGAATCGTCCGATCGTGCAGGACGTGACGCTGGAGATCGCGGACGGCGAGTTGTTCGTGATGCTCGGTCCCAGCGGCAGCGGCAAGAGCACGATCTTGCGCATGATCGCCGGACTCGCGCCGGTCGATGCGGGGCGGATCGTGCTGCATGGTCGCGATGTCACCGCGGCCGCGCCGCAACAGCGCGGCGTTGGGTTCGTGTTCCAAAACTACGCGTTGTTTCGTCACATGACCGCGGCCGAGAACGTGGCGTTCGCGTTGACGGTGCGCGGCACCGCGCGGGCTGAACGCGAGCGACGCGCGCAAGAGTTGCTCGACCTGGTGGGGTTATCTGGTTTGGGAACACGCTATCCACGGCAGTTGTCGGGCGGACAGCAGCAGCGCGTGGCGCTGGCGCGCGCGCTGGCGCATCGGCCGGAAG
>CAZAHQ010000334.1:0-4924 GCA_964484415.1 uncultured Acidobacteriota bacterium
GTTCTCGAAGTTACCGATGAAGTTCCGTGGATTCGTCGCATCACGGTGGTTGTGGGTCTGGCGATCCTTACCGTGATCGGCGCGAAGGTTCATGCACCGCTGACGTTCCTACCGATTACGCTCCAGACAGCGGCCGTGGTATTCGCCGGGCTATGGGCAGGGTCACGCCTCGGTGCGGCGGCGCAGATCTCGTACCTGATCATGGGTCTTTCCGGTCTTCCCGTGTTCGCGCTGCCGGGAGCCGGCCCGGCCTACTTCGCCGGTCCGACCGCAGGTTACCTGCTCGCCTTCCCGCTGGGCGCGTGGTTGGCGGGCCGTGGGACCAAGGGGCGATTCGTGGAACGGCTTGCTTGGTCCGTTGCGGGGGTCTGGTCGATCGTTCTGTGTGGTGGCGCATGGTTGGCGCTTAGCACCGGCATCGATCAGTTCTCGACCGGCGTGCTGCCGTTCCTGCTGCCGGAAGCGCTCAAAGCACTGTTGATCGCGGCGGGCGTCAGTGCGCTTCCCGCTCGCTGGCAACGCTCGGAGTGAGATCGCTCGAGCTGTCCGCGCGCTCGACCTCGAGTCGACTGCGGCTCAGAGGTTTTCTCACGACGTCGTAGAAAGCCGAAGGGGATCACCGCGGTCGGCGATCCCCTCGAGTAGTTTCAGTAACGAACGCCAGTTCCAAGGACCTGTTGGTTACAGGCCGAGAACCGCATCCGTGTATCAACCGAGCAGTTTGTTTGCTGCCAGCGTCAATCGCGATTTGTAGCGATCTGCCGTGTTGTTGTGGATCAGCCCGTGACCCGCTGATTTGTCGACCAGGCCGAGCGTGGCGGTAAGTAGGCTCTTGACCGTGTCCTTGTCGCCCGCCTCGATCGCTGCACGGAGCTTCTTGATGCCGCTGCGCATCCGGGTACGTCCGTCACGATTGCGATCGTTGCGCTGTTGGTCCTGACGAGCCTTCTTCGACGCCGACTTGTGATTCGCCATTGCGGTTGGATGCCTCTGAAAATGCCGGGGGGAGCCCCGGAAAAAAGCCCGCGGATTCTGCCCATCCCCCAGAAGCTTGTCAAACGAAAACGGTCAGACCTTGACCCCTTTGCGGCGCAAGAACTCGCGGGCCGACTGCGCCTCCGGGGTCCCCGGATGACTCTCGATCACGCGTTTCAGCAGGTTGGTTCCCTCGTCGCGCCGACCCGAATCGAACATCGCCACTCCCTTGCGGACCTCCGCTGCCAACCGTTTCTCGCCGTTGGGCCAGCTGGAAATCACGGCGTCGAACGCATCGATCGCCTCGGAGGTCTTTCCCTGGGAAAGCAGTGTCTCCCCGATCCAGTACTGGGAATCGTCGGCTAACGGGCCCTTGGGGTCGGCCGCCAGGGCCTGCCGGAACCCTTCGAGCGCCAGATCGAACAACCGCCGCGAGTAGTCCGCGTAGGCCGCCTGAAATGCGTCGCTCGGGGAAATTCCCGGCTCGACCGTCCGCGAAGGCGAGTTCGACGTCGTCGTCGGACCGGGCCCGGCGGCCGCAGGGGACAGATCCGGAGTCGCACTCGCGCTGCCGGGGTTCGAGGGTGCGACCGGTCCGGTGCGATTCGAGCCGGAGCTGCCCAACGAAAGCCGCAAGGCGCGAATCTCCGCGAGCGCTTCGTCGAGCCTCGTCTGTGACACGATCATCGCTTCCCTCAGAGCACCGACCTGAGTTTCGAGATCTTGTGTTCTGGACGCCGCCTCTGCACACGCGGGAGAGACTTGCTGTTGTTTCAGTGCGGCGTCGAGTCTGGCCATTCCCTCGAGCAATCGAGCGGTGTCCTTTTGAAGCTTGAACAGCTGCTCTCGGACGTCGGCCTCCTCACTGGCGGTAACGGCGGCCAACGATGATCCTCCGATCGCAAGGCAGGCGAATGTCAGCACGACGCGATTGTTCACGGAGCCTTCTCGAACTCGGCGCGGCGATTGACCGCGTAGGCAGCCTCTGAGCTTGCTGTGTCGACGGGCTCGGTCTCGCCCTTGGAGACGGTCGACAACCGACTCGCCTCGACCCCGAGTCGAACCAGCTGGTCTTTCACGATCCGTGCTCGCTTGGCTCCCAAGTCGAGGTTGTACTCGATGCTCCCGCGTTCATCGCAGTGTCCCTCGATGACCACTCGTACCCCCGGTTTGGTGCGAAGCCAGGCAGCGTTTCCGGTGAGGGTCGCGAGCGCTCGGTCCGAGAGCGTGAAGCTGTCGTACTCGAAATAGACCGTGGCCATGTTGGTCGCGACCTCATCGGCGCCTCGATCACCGACGGCTCCCCCCTCTGCGGTCGTGTTCTCCATGTCGCCGAGCGGTTTCTCCGCGAAATCGCTCCCGATCGGCTCCGCCGTGTTGTTCGAATCGGGGCCACCACGGTTGCTCCCGTCCGGCTGCACCGGAGTCGGCGTAGCGGCCGGTGTGAAGTCGGTCTTCTTCTGACAACTGCCTCCACCCATCAACAGCAGTGCGGCGATGGAGATCAGCAGAGAGGGGAGGAATTGCGAGCGAGGATTGGTGTTCATGAATGAGTGTCCTTTCAGCGCGCTTGCGCCGGACTCCAGTCGGGCGTGACAGCGGCCGATCCTTGGGTCAGACGGCGAACTCCCGTGCCATCGATTCGTATCGTATAGATGGAATAGCGTCCATCCATGTTGCCGCTGAAGACGAGGTGTTTGCCGTCGGCCGCCCAGCGCGGATTCTCTTTGTTGCCGCGGCCGCTGGTGATGACCGTTTCCTTGCCGGTCTGAAGCTCATGGATGACCAGTTGGAACGTTCCTTCGATTCGACTCATAAAAGCGATTCGCCCGCCGTCGGGCGACCATGCGGCCGACTCATTGTACTGACCCTGATAGGTGAATCGACGCAGGTTGGTTCCGTCGGCACTCATCAGATAGATCTGCGGTGAGCCGGATCGATCGGAGGTGAACGCGAGCTGGTCGCCGCTCGGGGACCAGCACGGCGATGTGTCGATTCCAGGATCACGCGTGAGGCGCGATTCGCGGCCGCTGATCAGGTCGTAGAGATAGATCTCGGAGTTGCCGTCGCGGTCGGTTGTGAATGCGAGCTTCGTGCCGTCTGGGGACCAATCGGGGCTGGCGTTGAGATCGCCGCCGGCCGGGCGCAACTGCGTAATCGTGCCGTTTTCGTCGAGCAGGTGGAATTGTGGCCGCTTGCTGAGGAAGGAGACGAACGCGAGTCGCTTGCCATCGCTCGCCCAAGCCGGCAACAGATTGATGACGCCGGTCCTGGTGAGTTGGCGAACGCGCGCGCCGTCATAGTCCATCAGGAAGACTTCTTTCGCACGCCCGACATCGCTGACATAAGCGATCCTGGTCAGAAAGATCCCCGTCTCACCGGTGATCCGGTTGAGGATTTCGTTGGCGGCGCGATGCGCCAAACGCCGAAGATCGTCGGGGGCACGGCCGCGATAGGTTCGATCGAGCCACAGCTCGCCGGCAGTCGTTTCGAATACCTGCACACGTAGGTCGGCCGAGGTCCCGTCGATCCGGAGCGACAGCAGTCCCAGATACTGCGCACCGACACCGGCCCACGACTTGGGGTCGTTGATGCGCGTCGCGTCGATTCTTCCTTCACCGGTCGGATCGAGTAACTCGAAGCTCCCGCTGAAGTCCAGATCGGCGCGCACGATGTTTCCGACATCGCCGGCTTGTGTTGCGGCGGCCCCTCCCAAGATCGCTACCGGCGGCAACGCCAGTGCGTACTTCTGCTGCGCTTGACCGACGATCGTGCCCTGGAGTTTGTCGTTCGGGTTGGGCGTTTGCGAAAAGGCCTGCCCGGCGTGCAGCGACGTCAACGCCAGCAGCGCGAGTGCAAAAAGAGTTGAGCGACTCACGAGATCAGTACGCATCAAGGCTCCGCGGGCAGCAATTCGAACACGAACTCCGCGTCGATGCTGTCTCGTTTGATGCTAGGGGGAAAGGCAGGAAGCCGGCCGACACTGCGCATCAGGCGCAGCACCGACTGGTTCAAGAGCGTGAACTCGCTCTCCTGTGACAACTCGATCGCTTCGATCCGGCCATCACGCAAGATCCGAAATCGAATCACCGCGCGCTGCGCCGACGCACCGGAGGGGAGAACGGGGCGATCCGTCCAGGCGCTTTGCAGTCGTTGCGCGACGCTCCCGGCATACCCGGGAGACAACTGGCTGATCGCGTCGAGTCCCACCACACCGCCTGCGATCGGGCCTTCCGGTAACGTCGGTTCATCGGCTTGCGGTGGCTCCGGTTCGTGAGAGCGGGCGGCTGTGCTGGTTGAAGGTGCTGCCGGTTCGGGGCTTGGGTCCGCGACACGAGTCGTCGATTTGCTCGGTGTCGGTTTGGGCGTTGGCGCTGCCGGCTTTTCTTTCGGTGTGACCACCGGCTTCTCAGGCTTTGGCTTCGGCTCCTCGGCCTTCGGCTCGAGCCTCTTCGGTGCCCGGGTCACTCGAGTGCGCTCATTTCCTTGAGCTGAAATCGACGCGCCGGTGAGTGTCACCGCCATCGACGGCCCGGGTAGCGGGGAAGGAGTTCCGCAGGAGAAGACCCCGAGCATCAGCGCGAACGCCACGACGTGCACCACAACGGAAATCGACAATCCAAAGAACTCCGAGGGGCGCTCGAATCGAAGGCGAAGCTTGATGATGCGTGCCGCCATTCCTACTTGTCATCCTCGCGTCGCGGAACCGTAACCAGCGCCACCTGCGTCATGCTTGCGCTGCGAAGCGCATCCATGGCTCGAAGCACGCGCCCGTATTCCGCATGGGAGTCACCCTCGATGTAAACGGTTACGTCGGGCTTGCCGCCACCTCGTCGGCGGACCTCTTCGACCAGTTTCTGATCAAAGACCGCGACGCCATCGACATGAAACTGACCACGCTTGTCCACGCTCACCGTAACGCGCTGCCCCTCTTCGATGTTGCGGGCGG
>CAZAHQ010000335.1:0-4920 GCA_964484415.1 uncultured Acidobacteriota bacterium
AAGAAGGCGTTCCGCCAGCGGTTGGTGCAAATCGTGCGCGAGTCGACACCGGTGGCGCAGCGGCGTGATCTTTTGTCCGACGAAGCGCTCGAGCGCTTTCTCGAAAGCGGCTACTGCTCTGCAGCATTCCTCGATCATCCGACGGTGCGCGAAGCGCTCGGTCTGCTCGATCGCGACCTGATGTCGGGAAGCAAAGAGGTGCAGAAACTGCTGCGTTCGCGCCAGCTCGGCGACGGCCGCACGCTGCAATCGCTTTGGCGCGTTGTGCCGCCTCCTGGCGGGACGACCGTCGACAGTTGGCTCCCGATCAGCGGAGGGGCAGCGGGCGGAATGGCCGCGCTCCTGCCCAGCGATGATGTGCACAGAAACTTCCACGGCGGCGAGTTGCCTAGCTCGATCAAACCCGAGACGAGACAAGCGCTCAACGCGTCATGGGCAGAACTTCAGCGCGCATGGCGCTTCCAAGATGCTGCCGCGGCCAGCAACGCACTCGATGCGCTGGCACAGCAACTCGGCGCGATCGAACCGGCGCTGTACCCATCCTCGACGCGTCGCGGAATCGAGTCCTGGTACTTGCGCATGCACAAGCTGTCTTGGGCATGGCTGATTTATCTGGCCGCATTGGTCCCCTTGTTGTTTGGCATCACACGCGGTCGGCCGCGCGCGCTGCGTCTGGGGTTCATTCTGTTTGCGTGTGCGTTGGCGCTTCACACGGCCGCCATCGGGCTGCGCTGGTACATTGCTGGGCGCATCCCCAACTCCAACATGTTCGAAGCGGTCTGCGCGTCGGCTTGGTTCGGTGCGGTCATCGCGTTGGTCTTGGAACGACTGCTGCGACGCCACCGCGTGCGCGGCCTCCCCGCGCTGGCTGCCGCCGTCACCGGCATGACCGCCCTGATGGCCGGCTCGTTTTTGCCCGTCGGACTGAGCGGCGACATCTCACCGGTGATGCCGATCCTCGACCGCACCGTCTGGCTCTACATCCACACCAACGTGGTGATCACCTCGTACGCGTTGATCTTCTGCGCTGGCGTGGTGGCGGCACTGTCGTTGGCAACGCGTTGGTCGCCGGCACGACGTTGGGCCTCGGCGACCGGCGATGCCGGCCTGTTGGAAACGTTCGACGGCGCCACGATGATCTTCCTACAACTGGCGTTCGTCGCGTTGTGGGTTGGCACGGTGCTCGGCGCGGTGTGGGCCGATGTATCGTGGGGCCGACCGTGGGGTTGGGATCCCAAAGAAGTTTTCGCGCTCAACACCTGGCTCGTGTTTCTGATGTTGATCCACGTACGTCTGCGCGCGCGCGACAAGGCGTTCTGGACAGCAGTGCTGGCGCTGATCGGGTGCGCGGTGATGCTGTTCAATTGGATCGCCGTCAATTTCGTGATCGTTGGGCTGCACAGTTACGCGTGATCAGGGTGTTGCTGTCGGCAGTTCAGTGCCGAATGAACCGGTCTTTCAAGTTGTAGCGGTCGAGCATGTTGTACAGCGTGCGCAGCGACACGCCGAGTTGATCGGCCGCCGCCTTCTTGTCCGAGCCGGTCATCTCCAGAGCCAAGAGCAACGCTTGTTGTTCCAGCTCCTCGAGCCTCAGTGATGGAAGCGCAAAGGAAGCAGGCTTCGCCGTGCGCAAAGCGAACTGGGTCACGTCATCGGCTCCAATCGGTTGGTGCTGAGTCATCAGCGCAAGGCGCGTCATGGCACTGTGCAGTTCACGCACGTTTCCAGGCCAGTCGTAGGCCTCGAGCACTTTGACGGCGTTTTCCGAGAGCTCCAGCGGCGTGTTCTGACGATCTGCGATCCGCCGTAGAAATGTCCGAGCCAGCGGCGCAATGTCGTCACGGCGAGTGCGCAGCGCCGGCAGCTTCAGTTCCAGCGCCGACAAGCGCTGGAGCAGATCGTGCCGGAAGCGACCGACAACGACCTCGTTCTTCAGGTCACGATCGGTCGCCGCCACGAGTCGCACCGTCGACGGGACCGCCGGTGATCGCGTCTCGAGCGCGCGAAGCAGGGAGGCTTGCTCCGGCCCGGGCAACGCATCGACGCCATCGAGGAACAGCGTGCCGCCGCGAGCGGCGTCCAACAATCCACCATTCCCATGGGCGCCGAACAGATCGATCGCCATTCGCTCCGGGGTCATCGCGCCGCAGTTGGCCACCACGAACGGCAACGACGCGCGCAACGATCGACGATGTAGGTTGAGCGCCACCAGTTCCCTGCCGGTGCCCGCTTCGCCTTCGATCAGCACGCACTCCTCGCGCGGCCCGAACTTCTCGATCAGTCGTTTCAGTTCGAGCATGGCGGGGCTGTCGCCCAAGATCTCCCCTTCGGCATGACTCCACGCTGCGGCGACCTTGAGACGCTCGATATCGGCAAGCAGCGTGGCCTTCTCCGCCGCCTTCAAGAGGGTCTGTTCCAATTTGTCGAGCGCGGTCGGTTTGACCAGAAAGTCGTAAGCCCCCTCGCGCATCGCCTCTACCGCTTCGCTCACACCGCCGTGCCCCGTCAGGATCACGATCTGGATCGCGGCGTGCTTGCGCCGCAGTTGGCGCAGGAACTCGAGACCATCCATTCCCGGCAGGTGCATGTCGACCAGACACACATCGGGCATTGCCGAATCGAACGCATCGAGTGCCTGTTCGGCGGTCGCCTGAGCGCTCACCTCGAACCGCTCCGACAACTCGCGCTCCAGCACATTGCGATACGTGGCGTCATCCTCGATGAACAACAGCTTCGGCCGATTCATGTGCTTCTCTCCCCGGCGACCGGCAATCTCAACTCGAAGACGGCGCCGCGCACGGCGCCGGGTCGGTACTCGATCCGGCCGCCCAGTCCTTCCACGATCATGGCGGTCAACGACAAACCCAAACCGGTCCCCTTCCCCGACTCTTTGGTGGTGAAGAACGGTTCGAAGACCCGGTCGACGTACTCTGCTGGCACGCCTGGCCCTTCATCGGCAACAGTGATCGAGACGCCGGGCGAAGCGGTCCCTAGCGTGACCGTGATGGTGCCGTTCTCAGGCGACGCATCGATCGCGTTCTGCAGCAGGTTCAACAGCACCTGCTCGATCTCGGCGGCCGGCAGTCGCATGGCCGGCAAGGGTGGCGTCGGCTGATTGATCTGTACGATCAGTCGCTTTTGGCTCAAGCGATGCGCCACGAGTCGCTGCACGGTATGGATCAGTTCATCGATCCGCACGGGCCTCACCTCGGCTGGCGCGCGACGCGCGAATGACAACAGCCGCGCTGCCAACTCGCTGGTGCGATGCGCTTCGCCCGAGATGGTGCGCAGATAGTCCAAGATCTCCGCTTCCGGCACGGGGCCGCGCTGTAACTTGCGCTCCAACCCCTCGGCACATGACGCGACGGAGGCGATGGGCGTGTTGATCTCATGGGCAACACCCGCGGCGAACGTTCCCACATCGGCGAGCTTGGCCGCATGCTTGAACTGCTGCGTCCGCTGCTCGAGCAAATCGGCGAGCTGACGCTGCGACTCGAACAGTCGGGCCGCCATCTGATTGAACGTGCGCGCCAACGCACCCAGCTCGTTGGGTGCTCGGAGTTCCAGCCGGTGCGCAAGATCCCCCGCGCCAAACCGCTCGACCGCACGCTGCATGCTCCGCAGCGGCGAAACGATCTGCCGCTGCAGCGACCACAAGGTGAACGCCAACAGAACCAGGCTCGAGAGCGTGGTCAGCTTCATCATGAAAGCGATCGTCGAAAGGTGATGACGCAGGTCGGCGCGCGCCGCGTCGGTCTCGTCACGGATGATCTGGATCAGCTCGGTGAACAAGGCATTGACCCGATCGATCACCGCGTCACGCCCAGCGAACAACGCCTGCGGTGTGGTTGCCACGAGCATCTCCTTCAGCTCGACAACCCCGGCCTGAATGGCGTTGACCTGATTCGTTTCGGCCGTCTCGTGACCTGTCTCGCCGCGACCCGCCAGTTCCGATCCGCTGTGAAACTCGCCCAACTTGAATTGCACCTGCTGCATCAACGACAGCGCTTGCGGTTTGAACTCTTCGACATGCGCCGGATCGACTCCCAATCCGCGCAGCAATACCTCGAGCTTGGCAAAATCGACGCGCGCGGCGGCACAAACCTGGTCCTCGCGCGTCTCGTCGAGCACTCGATCGCTTTCGTCTTGAATGCTCTCGAGTTGAACCAGAATCGCAACGGTAACCGCAATCGCGAGCAACGCGGCAATTGCTCCTCCTGTGCCCCAGCGGCTAGCCAACGATGAGGAGAACGGTTGCGGCATCGGCTCCTGCTGTTCCGTGAACGCTCCGGATGTCTAATCCGAACGAGTCGGAGTATACGAATCGATACCGCACCGTCCCGTTTGCGGTGCTGTATGACAAAGGTTTAAGCCTCACGACATGCGGGTACTCGAGCCGTGCATCGACCGGTTGAAGCGCAACCTGGATCAAGCCCGGCGGAGACTTAGGAGCCGGAACGTGCGGGATTGATACGGGGAGCGCTGTCGCGAACGACCGCTCGCGTGGGTGGAAGGGACCTGAGAGCCGCACCGGTCGGGCGGGATGCCGATCGAAGATCGTCCCCCCAGACACCTCGCGATCTGAAGCCGCCAATCGCTGGGGAGCCCCGGCCGGAATCGCTCGGGTTTTTCACATCACTACGGTGCCGCTTTGAACTCCAGACTCGCCGAGTTCATGCAGTAGCGCAGTCCCGTGGGGGGCGGGCCGTCGTTGAAGACATGGCCCAGGTGCGCATCGCAGACCGCGCAGTGCACCTCGGTGCGTCGCATGAAAAACCCGTTGTCTTCGGTTTCGCCGACGTTCTGCGTGTCGATCGGCTGCCAGAAGCTGGGCCAGCCGGTGCCGCTATCGAACTTGGTTTCGCTGGAGAACAGCGGCGTGGCGCAGCCGGCGCTAACGTAGACGCCCTTGGCGTGGTT
>CAZAHQ010000336.1:0-4919 GCA_964484415.1 uncultured Acidobacteriota bacterium
GACCACGCATCGACGATCGCGCCGACGGAGGGTCGAATCGCCTATCGCCTCGGTGTGGCCCCCGCCGGTGTGACATTCACACGCGTGACCGTCTCCGCCGCAGGCGAGCTGCCGATCGCAGCACCGTTGGAAGCGATCGCCACCGGTCGCGCCGACGGCCCGCGTTTCGTCGCCTCACCGCGCGATCTGGAGATCGAGCGCGCGGGGGGCTTGCTTCCCGCGGGAGCAGTTGTGCCACGCGAACGGGTCGAACGCTTGTTTCGCGCGCTCGCAGGATCGCGTGAGGTGACGCTGCAGGGACAACCGATCGTGGTTTCAACCGAACGTATTCCGCCCGTTGGGCTGGTACGCGATCGTGGTGCCGGCTTTTGGGTGGAGTTGTCCGAGGACCCAAGGGTCACGCGCAGTTTTGCCGGCAGCGTGCTGCAACTCGGTGATCGGCTCGCCTTGCGCGGTGACGCCGCGTTGACGGCACGCGAGCGCGACGAGTTGACGGCAGGTCGCTATTGGCCGCCGGAGCGGGCGGGAGAGTTGGTCGCGGAGTGGCTGCCCACGCTCGCAAAAAAACTTCCGCTGTGGATCGATACGGCACGTTTGCCTCAGACCGCGAGCTTGCCGCCGCGCCTGGTGGTCGGCACCGCGCGAGATAACGATGCTCTGATCGTGTCGGCAGAACTGGTCTATGGAGACCCGGTGCGCGCCCGAATCGAAGATGGGCGGATGGTGCTGGTGGGGGGCGGGGCGGTGCCACGGCGCGATCCGGCCGCCGAGGCCCGATTGCTGAAGGAGTTGGAATCGTCGTTGCGTCTAGCGCCCGGATTCGGTGCGCGCTTCGAGGGTGAGGCGGCGATCGGATTCGCGGCACAACTGTCTCGCTGGGCTGGAGAGATCGATGGCGATGCGCACCTCGATTTTTCCGACGAGGGTGCACTGTCGGTCGATCTGCATCTGGATGCGCGATTCGCTGTCACATTCCGCACCTCCGCCGGAAGTCAGCCCGTGGGAGGCGCGAGTGCGGTCATGCGTGCGTGGCAGCGTGGAGAGCATTGGGTGGGACTCGAGGGGGGTGGCTTCGCCTCACTGCCCAACCATTGGCTGGGGCGTCACGGTGTCGCCGTCGCCGATCTGTTGGCGGCGCGCGATGCGAGTGGAACGCTGACCTCGGCCGCGCTCCCCGAGCTGGCGCAGTTCGCGGAAGAAACCGGTGTCGGAGTTCCTGATGTCTGTCTGAAGCACCAAGCGCGACTCCGGCAGGCACTCGAGCATCCATCGCCGTTGCCCTCGGATCTCAACGCGACGTTGCGACACTATCAACAAGACGGGGTGACGTGGCTGCAGGCGTTGGGTGATTGCGGGCTCGGCGCGTTGCTCGCCGACGACATGGGTTTGGGGAAGACAATTCAGACACTTGCGGCACTCCGGGGGCGCACGCTGGTGGTTGCCCCTGCGAGCGTCGTGACGAACTGGAGCGAGGAGGCGCGGAAATTCCGGCCAGGCCTGCGCGTGTCGACCTATCACGGATCGACCCGCCGCTTGGACGCGACGGCCGATCTGACGATCACGACATACGCGCTGCTCCGCCTCGATATCGCGGCGCTCGCTTCCGTCGAATGGGAGACGGTTGTCCTGGATGAGGCCAACGCGATCAAGAACCCTGAGAGCCAAGCGGCTCGCGCCGCCGTTCAACTCCGCGCCAATCGCCGAATCGCTTTGAGCGGGACGCCGGTGGAAAACCGCCTGACCGAGCTGTGGAGCGTGATGCGGTTTCTCAATCCAGGTTGGCTGGGATCGCTGAGTGACTTCAGCGAGCGGATCGAAGCGCCGATTGCTGGTGGAGACTCCAGCGTTGCGCTGAGGTTGCGACAGCGGCTCCAACCGTTCGTGCTGCGACGACTCAAGCGCGACGTCGCACCCGAGTTGCCACCGCGCACGGAATTGGTCCGCCGCTGTGAACTGGCCGCGGGAGAGCGAGCGTTGTACGACGCCGTCCAACTGGCGACGCGCGCCGACGTGATCGAACAGTTGCAAGCTGGCGGAAATCCAATGCACGCGCTCGAAGCACTGCTGCGGCTGCGGCAGGTCTGCTGTCATGCCGCGCTCGTACCGGGCTCAGGCGTCCCTGCTGCCGCCAACTCCGCGAAACTGAGTCTGTTGCTCGAGCTGCTCGAGGTTGCCGCTGCCGATGGGCACAAGTCGCTGGTTTTCACGCAGTGGACGAGCTTGCTCGATCTGGTGGAACCATGGCTGACGTCGGCCGGCATTCAGTTCGTGCGACTCGACGGCTCGACCCAGAACAGAGGTGCCGTGGTCGCTGAGTTCCAGAGCGTTGACGGTCCGCCCGTGATGTTGCTTTCACTCAAGGCGGGAGGGGTCGGGTTGAACCTCACGGCTGCCGATCATGTGTTTCTACTCGACCCGTGGTGGAATCCGGCCGCCGAGGATCAGGCCGCCGATCGGGCGCATCGGATCGGTCAAGACAAGCCGGTCTTTGTCACCCGCCTGATCGCAGCCGATACCGTCGAAGAGCGCGTGCTGGCGCTGCAGGAATCCAAACGCGCCATTGCCGAAGCGGCGCTGGGAACGAAGGGAGCGCTTGCGGCGCTTTCGCGCGACGAGTTGCTCACGCTTCTGGGTGCTTGAACGGGCGTTCCCAGTGCACGGCGGTATGATGCGCGGCCAATGCGCACGTTGCGACGCTTCTGGAACCACGCCGAAGACTATCGGGGCGCCTTCTTGGGCGGCTTCGTGCTGTTGGTTGCGACCAATGGTCTGAGTCTTTCCATACCGTGGCTACTTCGCGCGGCGGTGCACTGGCTCGAGCGAGACGCACGCGACGCGCGGCAGTTGGCTGTTTACGCCCTGGCGATCACGGGCGTTGCGGTAGCCCAGGCGCTGGTGCGCACCGGTTCGAGGCTGCTGATTCTTGGTGCGGCGCGGAAGATCGTGGCGGACTTGCGCGGGCGTTACTTCGCCAAGCTGCAGACTCTCTCCGCGCGCTTCTACGACCTGCATCGTACCGGTGATCTGATGTCGCGGGGCGTTCAGGATTTCAACCTGCTTCGATCGGTGTTCGGCCCTGGTGTGCTCAACCTGCTCAACACCGTGATCGTCTACGTGGCCGCGCTCTCGCTGATGGTGGTTCTCGATCTGCGGCTGACGATGGTGGCGATGGCGCTGTATCCGCCACTTCTCTTCGCGGTCAATCGACTCAATCGCCAGGCTTATGCGCGCGGGGTTGCCGTCCAGGAAACGGTTGGGAGGATCACCACGCGAGCGCAAGAGAATCTGAGCGGCATCCATCAAGTCAAGATTTTCGGACAAGAGGCTCGCGAGATCGCATCGTTTCGCGAGCTGTCGTGGGAGTATCGCGATCGCAGTATCGCGTTGATCCGCTCTCAGGGCGCGATGATCGCGCTGATCGGGGTGACGGCCGGGGCGGCGACATTGATCGTGCTTTACGTCGGCGGCAGCGCCGTGATGAGCGGGCGGATGACGCTGGGTGACTTCGTCGCTTTCAATGCGTATCTCGCGCTATTGGCCTGGCCGACGGTGGCGTTTGGCTGGATCTTGAATGTGTTCCAACGCGGTGTTGGAGCGCTCGACCGCATCGACGAGGTGTTGACCGCGACGGCAGACATTCCGCCGGCACGCGAGGACGAGGCTGAGCCGGTCGCTCTGGACACAGGTATCACGATCCGCAACCTCAGCTTCGGCTTCAACCCGACGCGTCGCGTTTTGGACAACGTATCGCTGTCTCTGCCGACCGGGAAGACGGTCGCGTTGGTGGGAGGCGTCGGGTCGGGCAAGTCGACACTCGCGGCGCTGCTGGCGCGCGTCTACGAGGTTCCGCGCGGAACGATCTTGATCGACGGCACCGACATCAACGACATACCGACCGCGCGTTGGCGGCGCACCGTCGGGTTTGTACCGCAAGAGGGGTTTCTGTTCTCGCGAACGTTGCGCCAGAACATCGGATTGGGGCGCGTGAGGTCGACGGACGGGGCAATCGACGAAGCGGTGCGCACGGCGCGGCTCGACCGCGATCTGGATCAGTTGCCTGCCGGACTCGACACCGTTGTCGGTGAACGTGGGATCACGCTCTCGGGCGGCCAGCGTCAACGTGCCGCGCTGGCGCGTGCGCTGTGCGGATCGCCACCGCTCCTGATCCTCGATGACGCCTTGGCCAGCGTCGACGCCGACACGGAGCACGGCATCCTCGACGCGCTCGCTGCGGGGCCGCGCCGCACAATGCTGTTGATCTCGCATCGCGTCGCAACGATCACTTCTGCCGACTCGATCGTCGTGCTCGAGTCCGGCCGGGTGGCCGAGCAGGGGACGCACGAAGAACTCTTGGCGCGACGCGGCGTCTACGCCGCCTTGTTCCAACGCAGCTCGCTCGAAGAGCGGCTGGAAGCGCCATGAGTACAGCGCCCGTCGAACCGCAAGACAACCTGCGCGGAAAGGCGTACGACGCGCGATTGATTCGCCGGCTGCTTCCGTATGTCCGCCCCTACACCGGCTGGCTCGCTTTCGCCTTCGGGTTGTTGGTGGCGTTGGCCTCGGTACAGGTGCTCCAGCCTTGGCTGATCAAGCTCGCGATCGATGAGCACATCGCGGTCAATCGTCCCGAAGGAATGGGCGGCCTCGCGCTGTTGTTCCTGTTTGCCCTCGTCGCCGAGTTTGGATTGCGATTTGCCCAGATGCTGGTGCTCGAACGCGCGGGCCAAGCGGTGATCCACGACCTGCGAAGCGCCGCCTTCTCTCACTTGCAGCGGCTACCGGCATCGTTTTTCGATCGCAATCCGGTGGGCCGCCTGATCACACACTTGACGTCGGATGTCGAGTCCCTGAACGAAGCGTTCACATCCGGGTTGGTGATGATCCTGGCCGATCTCGTCAAGTTGGTCGCCATCGCCGTG
>CAZAHQ010000337.1:0-4880 GCA_964484415.1 uncultured Acidobacteriota bacterium
GCTTCGAGCCCGATCGACGTAGGGCGGGAACGACCTGATGCGACGCGCTAGCAGATCGGCAAGCCTGTCGATTTGAAGCTCTGCCAGCGACGCTTGAACCCGTGAGTGCGCCGTGAGTCTACCCAGTGCTCGATCGTCTGCATCTTCGAGCGCATCGCGCGAAGCGACAATCAGCCAATCGTTCTGCGTTCCGCGAAACGCACTCGCGTGCGGAAACACCGCGCCGAGCGTGGCCATGACCGAACAAAGGCTCTCGGGGTCGGTTTCATACAGATGAATCCACTGCAGGAGCACACCGCCGTCGGCCAATCGTGCCTCGAGCGAGCGAAAGAACTCGATCGTAAACAGCAGATCGTTGCCACCGACCCACAAATTGCTCGGCTCGGAAACGATCACGTCCCACGATCGACCCGGACGCCGCAGGAAATGCCGCACGTCTTGAACGTGGACATGCACTCGAGGGTCGTCACCGACGTCGTGCGTGTGGTCGCGAAACAAGGGCAGGCTGCGCGCCACCGCGGGCGACACCTCGACGACATCGATCGACTGCAGCTCGGGCCACAGCGTCAACTCACCCGCAGTGACGCCCGTCCCCTGCCCGATTACCAGCGCCCTATTGTTGCCGGCAGCAAGTAACATCGGTAGGTGTGCGGAGAGGCGCAGCGTCTCGCGATCGGTGAGCGTATTCGAATCCGACTTGCCGTTGATATAGATCGAGAGCGGCCGTGGCAGCGGCAGGTCCCAGGCCGGCACCTCGACGACGGCGATCGAGGCAAGCGAGTCATCCTCGTGATGGACGATTCGGCGGTTGATCATCTGCGTGGAGTGGAATTCACGCGGTCCGGCCAACGCCGCGGGCACCAACGTGCGCAAGCGGTAGGTCCCCATCACGAGTCGCTCCGAATCGAAACCGGGCAGAAAGATCGCCGCGAACAACGCGGCGCCAGCCAGCATCAGTGTGAGCGGCCTCGCGACGCGTCCCGCGGCCGGGGCAGCGAACCAGGCCATGGCTGCCGTCAGCAGCGGCGCGACCAACAAGACACGCGGCAAGTCGACGACATGAAACAGCAGCAGCCCTCCAGCGACGCTACCGAGCAGTGCGCCAACCGCGTTCCACGCCAGCAAACGACCTGATACCCGCCCGGCAGCGGCGATCGAGACGCGTTGTTCATGAAACACCAGTGGCAGCACTGCGCCCATCGGCGCCACGGGTACCAGCAACGCGGCCGCGAGACCAACCCAAACCAGCATGTGGTAGGGAGCGAAACCGATACCTCCCGCGGTCGGTCCGAATCGAAGCAGATGCGCCAACCAAGGCCAGTCGTCGTACGTCACGAACAGCGCCAGCCAGGCCGCGCATGACAACGAGCAGGCGACCCACAGCGAGCGCCCAGGGATGCTCGATCGTTTCGCGATGACCAGAGAACCGATCGCAATTGCCGCGATGAACACAGAGACGATCAAGCAGAACACGGCTGCCGTGCCGCCGAGCACCAAGCCAAGCAAACGAATCAATGCGTTTTCCTGAGCCATGGTCGCCGTGCCGCTGAGCAGCGCGATCGCGATCAACGAGCGTGCGGGAAGCTGTTCGCGCGCAGGGCGCTCCTGAGTCTGGACTTCCAGTGACGCCGCCCCGCCTTTGATTCGCGATGACAGCAAGAGCAGCACGACGGCCGCGGCGAGGTTGAGCATCGCGGCCAATCGGACCGAATGATTGGGCCCCCAACGAGGCAGCAGCACGAAACCAGCCACAAGCGCCCCGCCTACCGCGCCCAGCGTGTTGAGGCCGTACACGCGCGCATGAGTGCCGGTCAGGCCGTCGAGTGACACCGCCAGTCCACGCGTCATGAAAGGGACGGTCGCCCCCATCAGCAGCGCTGGGATCAGCACCAATGGAATGGCGGCACCCAGCGTGCCGGCGATCAATCCGAATGGGCGCGAGAAACTCCATGATCGGGTCAACAGCTCGATCGCCGAGAAGATCCACGGGAAGCTCAGACCCCAAACGCCAATCGCGATTTCCAATCCGGCGTAGACGCGTAGTGGGCGACCCACGCGTTCGGAGATCCGGCCACACAGTGTGTACCCGAGAGACAGCCCTCCCAAGAACACCGCTAGGGTCATCGCTGTCGCCGCATGGTCGACCCCGACCAAGATCGCCAGGTGTCGCTGCCAGGCGACCTCGTAGATCAGCGCTGCCCCGCCGGTGATCAGCAGGATCAAGGTAGCGAGAAATCCGAGTTTATTGATTGACACGGTGGGTGGCTCTGAGTATACGCAACGGGAGCTTTGTCACCTGAGAGTCAAGAGCTCTCGCGCACGGGGAGGCATCATGATCACGTGGCCCAAGTTGGCGATGGTGGCTGCGGTTTCGGCGGTGCTGCTGTCGGCAGCAACCACGGCCCAGGCCCAACAATCGATCGTGCTGGAGTTCAACCCCTCGATCCAGGGCGAGTCGACAGTCGCCAACTTCGCGAATCTGATCGATGTGCTCAATGCCAGCTTCGGGGCGGCCAACCCCGCCTGCACCGGTGGCAAGGGTTCGCTGAACATCAGCGAGGTCGTGTTCACTAAGAACGCGGATCGCGCCTCGGTCGACATGATCTCGGCATTGAACACTCACCAAACTTACACCCTGGCCAAGTTCAGGTTCATTCGCTTGGGTGTCGTGTATCAGGAATTCCAGCTCGAGAATGCGGTGCTTTCGTCGATCAACTCCGCCGGCTCCAGTGGCGATCCGCGCAACCTGGAGTCCTGGACGATCTCCTTCTCGCGGGCGACCGTTGTCTATACATTCATCGACGCCAAAGGCCAGCCTGCCGGGACGGAGAGCATCTTGATCACGCCTTCCGTCTGCGTCGGCAACTGAGGCCGTTCCGTGTCGGCTCATCGTGCCGATCTGCGCGTAGGCGCTTCGCTGCGTCTCACTGTGAGTTGTGTGGCGGTGTTGTGCGCCCTGTCGATGCCAGGTCTGGCCATGGCGCAAAGTTCGGCGCGCGAGCAAGCACTCAGCCGGATCCTGCACGAACGGGCTCGGCAATACCAGGTGGCGCTCTACGGCGCCGCAGCGGTCAAGACCCTCCCGCTCGATGCGTTCGGACCCATCGCAGCACCAGCGAACGCTGTGACGCTGCTCGCGCGAATGTCGATCAATCAACGCCGCGCGACAGAGCGCAGCGATGATCTGTTCGCCAGCCTGGGTGCGTCGACCGAAGACAAACTGCTCAACCGCGCGATCGAGAAGACATACCAGAACATGCTGTCCTCGCCGATCTCCTGTTGCCTCTGCGCATCGGCTGCCGAGTGCAACGACAACTTGTTCTGCAACGGAGTCGAGGTCTGCCAGAACAGCCGTTGCGGTGCCGGCCCCGACCCTTGCATCGACGGTGACGTTTGCACGACCGATGCGTGCATCGAGAACGTCGACCTCTGTTCGTTCCAACCGGTGCCACCGCCTGCTGAAGTTGCCGTGCTGAACGTCCGGCGCGACACCATCGTGCCCACCGTCGCGGTGTTGCAGTGGTCCAGTGTTCCCGGCGCCAATGCGTACAACATTTATCGCGGCGAGAAACCCAACCTGGGAGACCTCTCGTGCTTCGTGGGCCACGTGGTGGGCACGACGCAGAACGACGGCGCGATGCCACCCAACGCTTTCGTCTATCTGGTCACCGCGCTCGGTTGCGGCGAGTCGACCTTGGGTGACGGCAATCCGGGGATGCGACCGGCGCCTCCGGGGTGCCCTTAGTCAACGATTGGTGATTGCTGGCGCACAAATGAATCGTCGCCGGAAACCATTCAAGAGGGACTGAGTAGAAGCGGGTCGCGGTCACTTGCGACGCAAACCGTAGCCGACCCACACGAGGGGTCCGCTCCATGTAGAAAGCACGCGGTGGCATCGCTGCGTCGCTCTAGCACGCACGCTTCGAATCCAAGCCGAAACGCGATTGCATTGTGGCCCGTCGCCAGAAGCAGACTGAGATCAAGATCAAGGCGCAGATCGAACAACTAGTCGAGCGCGAGTAAGGGCAGCCATATGCGGGCGATCGCAGGGCGCGCCTCACGTTGCTCGCTGGTGCGCTACGTGTAGCACAGCGGCGGAGGAAGTGACTGTCGAGGCGGTCACGCTATTGCCGTGGCCAAGTGCCGTTGGCGACTGCGGACACGATCGCATTCCGGTACGCGGAAATTGAAGCCGAGGAGGTCCAAGAACGATGGGAGCTAAGGAGTAGCTTGATCGGCGTGCTGGACGCGGGCAAGTACCCCCTTCTCGAGTGAGAACCTGCGATGGTTTCCCTATTGCGGTCCACCGGCAGCATGGTGTGTTCCCAACCAGCCGGATGATCGTCAACTGAGTTTGGTGTCGCCTGGACCTCCCTCAAGGCGCCCATCATCCCGACTCCACCGATCTCGGTCGATGAGGCCGGAGTTCTCGATTCACACAGTCAACGTCTTAGCCTTGTCTCGAACTTGACGTAGCTCTCTGTCTTGCCCCAGTGGCGGAAGGCTTCCTCAATGAGGTACGGCGCAAGAAAACCGAGATCGGTGGAGGAGCCCACACTGAACACCTCGGCCTGCCAAGCTGGTGCCGGCTTCTCGGTATCACCGTCGGCTTGCATATCAAGGATGACGACCTCGAAGAGTCGCGAGAATACCGTCATCGCCACTGGGCCGGCACCAAGAACTTGGGGGCTAGTGACCTGGAACGTGCAACGCACTTCATAGCGAGGCTTGTCGCCATCAACAGCAGGTACGAGACCACGCGCGCGCAGTTGAGCCTCGATAGAAGCGCGGATACGCTGTTCCGTCAGCGACGAGGCGCCCGTCACGGCGCCTATTGTGAAAGAACTGCCGGGGCGGATTTCGTGATGGACTGCTGTAGT
>CAZAHQ010000338.1:0-4872 GCA_964484415.1 uncultured Acidobacteriota bacterium
CATCCAGCGTGGTTTCGAGAGCCTTGGCCTCTTCGACCGTGATCACGCCGTCCTTGCCGACCTTCTTCATCGCCTCGGCGATAATCTTGCCGATCGACTCATCGTTGTTGGCCGAGATCGTGCCGACCTGCTCGATCATCTTGCCTGCAACCGGTTGCGACAGTTTGCGCGCCTCGGAGGTCGCCGCTTCGACCGCCAACTCGATCCCCTTCTTCAGGTCCATCGGGTTGAAGCCGGCGGTCACCGACTTGGTTCCCTCGCGAAAGATCGCTTGGGCCAACACGGTGGCAGTCGTCGTGCCGTCGCCAGCGATATCGGAGGTCTTGCTGGCAACCTCACGCACCAACTGGCAACCCATGTTCTCGTACGAATCGTCGAACTCGAGTTCCTTGGCGACCGTCACACCGTCCTTGGTTGACAGCGGCGATCCGAACTTCTTCTCGATGACGACATTGCGACCGCGCGGTCCGAGGGTGACTTTCACGGCGTCGGCCAAACGGTTGACGCCTCGCAACAGCGATTGGCGACATTCCTCTGAGTAGGTGACTCTCTTTGCAGCCATGGGATTCTTCTCCTGGGTGTGTGCGGACAGGGGTTGTGCGCCCGGTCCCTACAGGCCCGCCCGCGAGGGCGAGCGGGGATCTCAACCAATGATTCCGAGGATCTCATCCTCGCGAATGATCACGACATCTTCGCCGTCGATCTTGACCTCAGTACCGGAGTACTTTCCGAACAGCACCCGGTCACCCTTCTTCACTTCGAGCGAGTGAACCTTGCCGGTTTCGTCGCGCTTACCGGCGCCGACGGCGATCACCTCGCCCTCCTGCGGCTTTTCTTTGGCGGTGTCGGGGATGATGATTCCACCCTTTGTTTTCTCGGCGGAATTCTCGATGCGCTTGAGGACAACACGGTCATAGAGCGGTTTAATCTTCATCTTCGGCCTCCATAAAGACCATAATCGAAAGGACTTAGGTAGTTTTTTCAGGGGTGCTGTTAGCACTCTCCCTGAACGAGTGCTGACAATAAAATGCCGATCATGGCCTGTCAAGCAATCCGCCTCGCGGGCTCCAAGAAAAAGCGGTCAGCACGTTTGGAAACAAATCTGGATCTTGCCGGAACTCCGATTCGGGGCGAACTTCCTCTCCGGAGACAAACCGAGGGCCTCGCATGGGTGAGCGTCGCTTACCGATCGTACCGTTCGATAGCGAACACCTCTCGCAACGCTTGGCAGCGGCTGCCGAACGCCTCGGGTCAGCGCCCGTCGATACTCGCGAAATAGAACATCTCGTTTCGGTCGTCACGCGTTGTTCGGCGCTGCTACGAAACGTCTATACGGATGCACGGTTGCGCACGATCTTGGATGACAACCCGCAACGACTCGCCGCACTGCTTGCCAGTCCATGGTTCCGGCTGCCCTTCGCCGACGATCTCAATACCGTGGTGCACAAACTCAGACGGTTGCCGGATCAGGTACGCGAGGTCGGGGACCAGGCGTTGTTCGACGTGGCGATCAGCGGCCGCAGCCGCGTTCGAGGTTTGGCCCTGCCGGAGGTTGGGCGCAAAGCCTATGTCATGGCGGCGGAGGTATTGGAACATCTGGCCGATGACGCGCGCCTGCGGGAGCACTTTCTCGCCAACGGCTATGGTCCGGCGCTGAAACTCGAGGACGAGATCTCATTCCTGAGGCGCTGCTCCGATCGCTTCGATCTGTACAGCCGGTTGCTGCGCGAGGCCGACTCCGAAGAGCCACAGGGCGACGATCGCGCGCACCAATTGTTGCTCCCGTCGTTCGCGTCGATTCCGGCCGGGCTCGGCTCGCCACATCTGCCTGCTCGTGTGACAACGCAGCGGTTGTTTTCAGAAAAAGAAACCAATCGGGAGCGACTGTTGGCCGCCTACGAGCGGTTGTTGTTGTTTGCCGCGGTCGATCTCGAGACATTGCGACATGAACTCGCCGAGGAAGTGATCGATCAGAACGAAGCGATTGCCACCCTGATCGATGACTTCGCGCTGTTCGCAGTCGGGACACAGAACCTGACCAAACCGGCCAGCTACTTCCTTGTCGGTCCCACGGGGGTCGGGAAGAACTTCCTGGTCGAAGCGCTGGTGCGCCGCATCGGATCGCAGTGGGGAGTCGAGATCCCGATGCTCACCATCGAGGGCCCGAACTACACCTATCCGTCTGACATCAACGAGTTGCGCGGAGCCACGCGCGGCTTCATTCGCAGCGATGAGCCGGGCCTCTTGACCGAGTTCCACAAGCGCGCCGAGCAGGCGCCGTTGTCGGTGATCTTGGTCGACGAGGTCGAGAAAGCGCACCCGCAGCTTCAGCGCTTCTTCCTCTCGATTCTCGATCGCGGCACCACCACCGATGCGCATGGCAACGAACTGCATCTGGAGGGAACACTGATCTTCTTCACCTCCAACGCCGGTTACCGCGAGAAGAATGAGGCCTCTCACCCGATCGGCTTTGGTGATCGCGAGGCAGGAGAGGCGGTTTACCGTTCGGAACTGGCTCGAGAACTCAAACGGGCGCTGTCTCCGGAATTCATCAACCGGCTGAAGATCGTGCGCTTCAATCATCTGCCGCGAAGCTCTGCGGCACGCATCCTGCGACTCGAGTTCGCCAAGATCGCACAGCGCTACCGCGAAGTACACGCCGTCGAGTTGGTCCTGACGCAGGCGGCGGAAGAGTTGTTGCTCGACTACGGGTACTCGCATGAATACGGCGCGCGACATCTGGCAGCGCATATCCAGCGTCACTGCAATGTCGAAGTCGGCAAGATGCTCCGCCGCGACGAACAGCAAGGCCAAGCCCGCGACCCACGCGAGTTATTGGCCGAGGTTCGCCGGGCGAAGGGCGGGGAGACGCCGGTCCCGTTGGGAGATCTCGATCGCCGCATCCTGGAGCAGACGCGGGCGCGCGTTGGTTACGCCGTGATCGTGGTGGATGTCGAAGCAGGGAGGATCGCCTACCGACGTGAGGGGCAATCGAACTCGTGAACAGGCCGCTTTGCGATACCGTCGCAGAGTTATTGGAACGCACCTACGACATCGATCGCACGGTGGTCCCGACCGGCCGTTTCGTTGTGGGTGACCTGGGTCTGAGACTGATGCTGCAGTCGCGCACGATGCGCGAGCGGGTTGACCACGACGGGAGCGGCGCGCGGCTGCTGATCCGGCCGATCGGTGAGCCAGGCTCGTGGGGCGCCGCTCTGTACCTGCCGGACGCGCTGATCGACCATCTGGAAACCCACGACCCGCGACGCACGCTCCATTCTCAGAACATCGATGCCTTCGCCACCTTGATCGAGGAGATCGACCATCTGGTTACATTCCACGATCGCGTTTGCCGGCACGGAGCAGAGTTGTCGCTGCTCGATTTGGAGTGGCACGCGGTGGTCAGCCAGTACCTGGTGGTGACGCACTTCTTGGCACGCCTTTCCGGCCGCGCCCAGTTGATCGAAGAGCAGCGGCAGTTCGTCGAGCACCATCTGTTCGACAAGCGAGAGTACCTCCACGCCGATACCGCGGTGCTCACACGCTATCGCGAGGCACAACGCTGTGGACGTGACTTCGTCTGCAGCCTGCGCCGTCAGCCTCCGGATCAACGACTGAGGTTGCTGCGGCGCTTCCATCGCGCCTCACCGGATCAGAAACGCAGGATGATCACGTAGAAAAGCCCTATCATCCGCGGGTTCGAACTCCAGGAGGAGAGCGTGAGAAACAACGTCCACGCGGTGACGCTGGTCGCCATTGCGATACTCTCGTCATTCAGTTGTTCCCACCGGGTTGGCGGGGCTGATGCTTCACCGACAAAGAACCCGCTACGCATCGTTCTCGTCACCGGTGCCACGGGGAGTCAGGGGGGCGCAACAGCGCGCGCACTCCTATCTCGCGGCTATGCGGTGCGGGCGCTGACTCGGCACCCCGAGTCTGAGAAAGCGCAGGCGCTGGCCGCGCTCGGCGCCACACTCGTGAAAGGGGATCTCAACGATCCTGATTCACTCCGGGCTGCTGTGGAAGGAGTCGACGGCGTTTTCTCGGTTCAGGACTTCTGGGAGCACGGCCGCGAGGGCGAGATTCGTCAAGGAATCAGCCTCGCCAACGCAGCACAGGCAGCCGGTGTGAAGCTGTTTGTGTACTCGTCTGTTGGAGGAGCCGACCGGGCACTGGATGTCCCTCACTTCGCAAGCAAACTCGAAATCGAGAAGCATGTAAGGAAGCTTTCGATTCCGTGGGCGATCCTGCGGCCGGTCTCGTTCATGGAGAACTGGGAAGGCAGTCAGCGTCAGCAGATCTCTGCAGGCATGCTGATGAGTCCGTTGAACCCGGCCACGCGCTTTCAACAGATCGCGGTCACCGTCGTCGGCAGTTTCGCCGCTGAAGCCTTCGATCATCCGCACGCGTGGACCGGGAAGACGCTCGAGATCGCAGGAGATGACCGCTCCATGGCCGAGGTCGTTGCCGCGTTCTCCAAGGCGATCGGAAAGCCGGTGAACTATGCGCAGGTGCCTTGGGACAAGTTCGACGCGGCGGCCGGCAGTGAGATGACGGCCATGTTTCGTTGGTTCGAAAGCGACGGTTATCACGCCGACGTGTCACGGCTTCGTAGGCGATACTCATTCGTCACCAGTTTCGATGCGTATCTTGCGCGGAATGGGTGGAAATGAAGCGATTCGGCAATTCCGCTCAAAGAGGCTAGCAGAAGGCGCTCCGGATTGACGGCATGCGAGCATGCGCGTAGGGTCTTGGCGAACTCACCTTGATTGGGGAGCGCAGCATGTCCGCAGTCGTCGATGTCTCCAAAGAGCATCGGTCCCAGCGACGCCCGATGGTCACTGTCGGGCGACTCATCGTTGCCACACTCCT
>CAZAHQ010000339.1:0-4861 GCA_964484415.1 uncultured Acidobacteriota bacterium
AAAAGCAAGGTGTGATCGTTACAGACACGGTCTTCTCCCGCGACAGCGCTGGCCGTCCCTACGCGATCGTCGACAACCGCAGCAACGGAAACGGCACCGGCAACATCACGCGCGACCTACTGGGGCGCGTGCTACACGAGGAGTGGGGAACCGGACCGGTCACGAACTACACCTGGTCCAATCGCGGCGAGCTTCTCTCGCTCTCGAACACGACGCGTGAGCGCGGGACCGACTTGACGGTGCTCGAGTATGACCGTGCCGGGCTGATCACTCGTGAACAGACCGCCGGCTACGACGCACACTACACCTGGAGTTTCTCGTCACCCGATACCTCGACCGCCTTCGAAGTCCTGCGTTGGGGCGCTGGATCGAATCAGAGCCCGACCACGATTCGTTATGGTGTCGATGGCCAAGTGCGCGAGGTTCGCGACGAAGGGGATGTGCCTGGTCTCCGTCGTTCATTCCGCTGGTTGCCGGGGAGTCTCGGTGTGCCGTTTGCCGAGGATCGCTACGACTCCGCGGGGGCTCTCACCATGTCGACACGCTTCGTTGGGAGTCTTGGGCAGATTACCGGTACACACTCGGCGCTGACGCCGGCGGCGTCTGCGTCGTGGAAACAGTCGAGCCTGCTCGCGTTTCGCAACCTGGAGATCGGCGGTTGGCAGGGGCTGGCCTTCGGCCAAGCGTTTGCTGATCGAGATGAGGGGCGTGTTTCCGTCAGTGGAGCGAGTGCACTTGGTCAGCTGACAGCGCGACTCGGTGGCCGCGGCATCGGCGCAGGACTGCTCTTGCCTGACGGATTGGGGCTGAGCGGTGACCAGGATCGCGACACACTCTCGGGACTCGCGGCTTCGGACTACTCGAGTCACGTGGCAAGCCCCGCTTTTGTTGAAGCGGGCGTCGGATTGCCAGGGAGCGCGCTCGATGGAATCGCCGCCGCGCTGATCTCGACGCAGGCATGGGACAAAGGCGTCACCACAATCTCCTCGCCAAAGAGCGAGAAGCGCGAACCTCTTCAGATCATCAAGCCGGCAGATTTCTGGAAACTCGGGCGATGCCGCGCCTACGGAACCTGCGATGAAAACGAATGGCCCGCCCCCCCGCCCGAGCCCTTCGTTCCCGGTGACGGTGACGATTGCGCATGGGATGGTCGCTCGCAACCGCCAGCCCCGGTCCGCAACGCCGACAGCGATGGCATCGGCGTCAGTCTGCCATCTGGCGAGTTGACGCTGAGCGTGACTGACATGGTGCTTCCCGGCAATGGACTGGATGGCGTTTTCACGCGCACCTATCACAGTCAGGAGAGTTTCGACTCTCAGGCGTTCCTAGGCTATGGCTGGTTCCTCGACTTGCTCGATGAGCGGGTTGAGCAGGACGGACGATTCGCGACGGTGCGCACGCCGAGTGGTGGGCGGTCGCGCTATCGTGTGTTGGAAGAGGACGGTACCAAGATTCTTCTCGCTAAGAACGATCAAGGCAAGCTGCGCTCGGATTCAGCACGAACCTTCTACGAGTATCGAGATCTTGCTGGTGCGGTCCGACGCTACGACCAGAACGTTGGATACCGACTCACGCGTGTGAGCCGCCCTGGCGCTGCTCCGCTGACCATCACATGGGGTTACCTGGCGTTCTATAACGCCTATTACCCGACGCGGGTCAGCCTGTGGAGTTGCGACGATGACCTGGTGACCAGCCCGGGATCGGCCTCGGCTTGCACCGCTGGACTCAAGACGGAACTGGCCTATTCGTCATTCAGCATCACGCTGGACGGCACTGGGAGAGTTACTGGTGGCGACTTCGCTGCTGAGGGACAAGGGTTCAGGCTCAAACGCCTGCCGACGGCGGTGGCTTTGGGAGACAACGCGGCACAGCTCGCCAACACGCGCTCGGTTTGCTATGACTATGAGGTCATCAATGGCTGGGCACCACGCCTGACCTCAGTGAGGATTCGGCAAGGACTCAGCTGCACCGGGCTTTCAGAAACGGTCGCTTCCTACGAGTACATGTCGCCTTGGTCGTCGGTGGACATCGGGAATCTCTCAACGATTCGTGATGGAGCGGGACGGAGCGTCGCGACGATCCTTTATCTTCTGGATCCAACAGTCAAGCGCAAGTCCGATGTGGTCAGCATGGTGACCACACCGGGCACGAGCACCGCCGGCGAAGCACCGCCGTTGGTGACAACGTACAACTACGATTTCGCGAACAAGCGCACGGTTACCACCGGAACTCGAGTCACCACCAAGTACTATGTCGGGCTTGCAGGAGCCGAGTGCAGCGAGAATCCGCAGCATCTCAGTCGCGTTGTCCGTCCGGATCTGACAGAGATCAACTATGAATACGACGACTACGGACGACTTCTGAAAACGATCTGGCCGACGGGGCGCGAAGAGCGCTGGACATATTCTGCGTCGGACTACTACGGCGCGTATCTGGAGCAGCCGCTACAGTATCGGGTGATTCCAGCGTCGACGAATGCAGGCGAGGTACGTCAGGTGACTTGCTACTTGCCTGACCCGCTCACGGGCCATACGTGGCGCTCCTTCGGCCCGGTCGAACTCGCGCCGCCACCGCCACCCGGAACCCCTGAGCCTAATCCGTGTGTGTTCACAGATGGAAGCGGTGTGCTGGTGCCACGCGCCTCAGAGGCTATCAGCAACTGGATGGTGGCGTGCGGGCAGAGTCCCGAGAACATGACCACCGGCAACATGACCGAAGATCTGAACCTGAACGCCTACTTCTGGCGATGGGATTTCAACATGTTCGGGACCGGCGGGCAGTCTCCGTCACCGTTCCCATTCCGCTGCGAGACCAGTCATCACCGAGCTGAATGGCCATGGCTAGCACCGCATCACGAGATCGGAGTGGCGGCCACGAAGTCGGTCGACGCGGCCGGCGATGTCACCACGCTGACCACTTGGCAGCGGCCGATCACGACCTATGAGTACGGTCTTCACGGTCGCTTGAGGAAGACGACGAACGCCGTCAATGGCACCGCGATCTATCGCTACTTCACCGCAGGTCAAGATGGCGCACCGCCGAGCAACTCCCCGACAGAAACCAGTCTCGGTCTGCTGGCTGAGGTCGAGACACGTGACGCAACCGGAATGACGTTGACCTACCAGAAGACTATCTACGATGGCTGGGCCAACCCGAAGCAACAGTGGTCGCGGCTCGATTCGGCCGCACCGGCCGATCGCTATGTCATCCAGGAAAGGACCTTCGACGTCCGCGGGCGTGTGACCCGCGAGGTGAGGCGTTCCGACAAGAGCACTCCGGATGCCGCGAGTACCGAGGCGCGCTTCAGTTTCGACACAGCGGGTCGCCTTGCGAAGAAGATCGTCGAGACCACCAACCCCGACAAGACACCGTCAGGCAAGACCTGGGTACTGATGACCTACGACTACAACGGCGCAAGCCTGTTGGCCGCAGAGAACGTGTGGACCGATCTGGACCCAGCGTTCAATGCCGACGCGACCAACACCTGGATCGGCGCAACCGCAGATCCAAGCTCGCAAACGAAGACGAGGTACGACAGATACGGGCAGGCGATCCAGACAGCGACGCTCTTGAGTGGGAGTTCGACGTCCAAGAACTGGGCCGTGGCGCGACGCGTCTTTGACGTGATGGGCCGCCTCAAGGAGGAGCGCGGGCACGAATCGGCGTGGGTGGGCGCCGACGCACCGACATTCAACGACGATGGCACCGGCCAGGAATGGACTTCGCGTCGTAGTGTGAAACGCTACTGGTACGACACACCCACCGGCAACGTGGCCTACGAACAATCTCAAGGTTTCGACAGTGGTACAGATTCAACCCCGCTGATCTCGGGCACCACAAAGTATGTCTACGACGGACACGAGCGACCTCTGAAGACGATCGCCTGCGACGCACCGACCGCAGGCAACTCCACCACCGTACCGGGCTGCGGAAGCACCAACGGAATGCGCTTCAGCGAGACCCGCTACGACTTCGCTGATCGACCAATACGAAGCAGTGTCTGTTCGACGGTCGCAGGTCAGAGCTTGCTTCAAGCGTGGGCCGAGAGCGACTATGACGAGCGCGATCGCGCGTACGAATCACGTACGCTCGACGGCACCACGACACCGCTGACCTGTGGCACCACACCCACCGGTCCGTGGATCAAGGGTCGTACCGGTTTTGATGTGATTGACCGCGCCACACGATCGGCGGCACAAAAGACCTCGTCCGGTTGGGCGGTATCGAATGCGACCTACGATGTCTTGGGCCGCAGGCTCACAGCGACCGACGCGCTCGGCAACGTCGTGACCGTGGCCCGCAACTCCTCGGGCCTTGCGACACGGCGCACGATCAACGAGGCCAACGGAGCCAATGGCAAGCTCGCCGACCAGATCGTCGAGTTTGAATACGACGACCTGGGTCGCCCCAAGCGAATGAAACTCCCCGATGCCAACGGCGCGCTGACTCGCAGCATCTGGCGACGCTTCGATGCGCGCGACAACGTGATCGCGGACTGGGCGCCAGAGGGTGATGGCACCAACAACCCCTACAAGACGGTCACCGAGTTCGATGGCCTGGGCCGTCGTGTGCTTGAAAAGCGCCACGTCGGCACCGGCCTTGCGATTGGTGGTGAATGGATCGAAACGGCCTTCAGTTTCGACAACGCCAGCCGCCTGATCGGAGTGGAGGTCGAGCCGACAACCGGCGAGGGATCCGGCGGTATCGACGCGCAGAAGACCACGTACGAGTACGACGCACTCAGCCGTCAGAAGCTGCGCCGCATGCCGGGCACATCGGGAAGCAATGGCCGCACCCAAGCGGTGGAGTTCGACAAACTCGGCCGCGTCTACCGGACCAAGTATTGCGCCGCGAATGGCAC
>CAZAHQ010000340.1:0-4852 GCA_964484415.1 uncultured Acidobacteriota bacterium
GCGGGAAAACGTGCCGATCCGAGGTTTTACCCGGAGCCGACCCTCGGTTTGCGATGGCTCGCGCTACGGAACAGGAGTCGTTGTCGGCGAAGGGGCGCAGGTTGCTCTGACGGTTCGTGCGCAATTACACCGCCGCACATCAGGTATCGATTACCCGGTTGTCCGAGGCACTCGAGAGCCCAAAGACGCTCGCCACCTCGCGCTGCAGACGAGTCAAGCAAGCACGGAGCGTGAGGCAGAGGTAGCGATCGACTGTTCGCATCTCTGGTCGCGATCACTCCCACGCGATGACCGCGAGTCGTTGCCAGGGACAGCTCACCACGGCAGCGTCGCCCCATCGTACGAACGGTACGCTCCGGTGTCCTCGGCCTTGAGCGATTCCATCACGCTGAGCATTCCCTTGACGCTCTCCTCTGGGCTAAGCGGTGCCTGCGATCCGCCCATGTCGGTGCGAACCCACCCCGGACTCATCGCGACGCAGATGAACCCCTCGGGCTTCAATTCCATCGCGATAGATCGCATGAACATGTTCAGCGCGGCTTTGCTCTCGCGATAGCCGTAGAACTTGGCGTTGCTGTTGCCGGCGATGCTCCCAAGCCGGCTCGAGATGCTCACGATCAACTTCCGTTTTCCGCTACGCAGATTGGGCAGCAGCGCTTGGGTGACACGCATCGGTCCAACCGTGTTGGTGGCGAGTACTTTCTCCACCTCGGCGAACGAAAGCGCTCCGACAGACTCGATACCACTCATGACCCCGGCGTTGTTGATCAGGATGTCGATCGCCAGACCCTCGAGCCCCTTCGCTAGCGCGGCAACGCTCTTAGCATCGGTGACGTCCAGCGGAACGACTCGCGCGCCGGTCGCGAGCAAATCGCTTGCCTCCGCGGGGGAACGAGCCGTTCCGATCACGGCGTAACCAGCCTCGCGAAGCTGTTTGGCAAGCTCCAGACCGAGGCCTCGATTCGCCCCGGTGACGAGCGCCGTTCCCTTCGGGACCGCGACCGGTGTCTTCGCCGCGGGCGCCTCCGCGGCGAGCAGGCTCGCCGGAGTGAGCAATGTCGTGCCGCAGACGGCGGCGAAAAGAGCGGCACTAAGTAAGGAACATCGTGCGGTCGATTCAAGCATCAGGCTTCTCCTGTGCGGCGATTGTAGGGTGAGAGTGAAGCTGGCGTGCGAGCTGAATCGCAGGAGGATCCGGCCGCCAACCCGTAGCAGGTCCGCGTTGCCCCACGCAGCACCGCTTTCCGCGCAGGATCGAGACCTATCAGGCGCAGCCTTGCCTTGAAACAACGGTCCCGTGACTCCAGAAAGGGCGCACACCGCGCGGTTGATCGCACACAACGTCGGGCGCACACGATCGGTATCACGCGCGCGCCTGGATCCGATTCGTGTGTAGAGAGTACCGAGCTTGCTGCCTCGGTGAGTAACAGTTATCAAGCGGGCGTGACCGACACAGGAGCTACAGTTTTTGTGGCATTCGGCAATGCCCACCCGTCGAGTGCCAAGGCATGAGGATCCTGATGACTCGACCACCTCTCCCAACAATTGCTGAGATCTGCAAGAGCTACGGCAACGACCAGTTCCGCTTGATGGATATCGTCTTGGATCTCCAGCGCGAGCACCGGCAGATCGACAACGCCGCGATGGACGTGATCGCAGAAGCGCTCGGGATCGCCAGGGTACAGGTCGAAGGCGTCGTGACGTTCTACAGCTTCCTCACCACTCGCTCGACCGGGACCTACGTGATTCGGCTCTGCAACGACGTGATCGATGAGATGAAGGGCTCGACCGAGGTCGCCGCGGCGCTTCGAAATGAACTTGGAATCGCTTTTGGGGAGACGACCGCAGACGGCATATTCTCGCTCGAGTACACCTCGTGTATCGGCATGTCGGATCAAGCTCCGGCCGCGCTGGTCAACGACGCTGTGGTCACCCACCTGCGACCTGGAGCGGCCCGCGAACTGGTCCGCGCTCTGCGCGCTCGAGAGCACAAGGGCGATCTGTGCAGAGTTCTGAACCGCGCCTACGGAGACGGTAACAACGCGCACGATCTCGTCCGCTCGATGGTGGTCAACAACCTCAGGCACGCGGGGAAGGTCATCTTCGCGGAGATGGCGCGCGGCGCCGCGTTGAGCAAGGCGTTGTCGATCAGCCCCGCCGAAGTGATCCGCGAGATGAAGACCTCGCGCTTGCGCGGCCGCGGCGGCGCCGGCTTCCCGACTGGAATGAAGTGGGAATACACGCGAGCCGCCAACGACACGCAGCGCTACCTCATCGCCAACGCTGACGAAGGCGAGCCCGGCACCTTCAAGGACCGCGTGATCCTCACCGAACGCCCCGACCTTTTGTTCGAGGGGATGACCGTGGGCGGTTACGCCATCGGTGCCAATCAAGGACTGCTCTATCTCCGCGCCGAATACACGTACCTCCGTGCGTTTCTGGAGCACGTTCTTCAGCGGCGGCGAAACGAAGGTCTGCTCGGCAAGAACGCCGCCGGCAAGGCGGGGTTCGACTTCGACATCCGCATCCAGATGGGTGGTGGTGCTTACATCTGCGGTGAAGAGTCGGCGCTGATCAACTCGTGTGAAGGGCTGCGCGGCGATCCGCGAACTCGACCCCCTTTCCCGGTGCAGGTGGGGTACCTGGGCAAGCCGTCGAGCGTCAACAACGTCGAGACACTCTGCTGCGCCGCGCGGATCTTGGAAATGGGCGCAGGCTGGTTTTCGGAGATCGGAAACCAGGGGAGCACCGGCACCAAGCTGCTGAGCATCGCAGGAGATTGCACGCGACCCGGCGTGTTCGAACTTCCGTTGGGAATCTCTCTGCGCGCGGTATTCGATCTGTGCGGCGCGGAGGCCCCGATCGCGGTTCAAGTCGGCGGGCCGAGCGGTCAGTTGGTTGGCCCCGCCGATTTCGATCGCAGCCTCTCGTTTGACGATCTGTCCACCGGCGGCGCCGTCACGATCTTCGGGCCCGGCCGCGATGTGCTCGCCATCGCTTCGAAGTTCATGGCGTTTTTCGTTCACGAGAGTTGTGGCTACTGCACGCCTTGCCGCGTCGGGAACGTTTTGTTGAAACAGCGCCTCGACAACATCCTCGACGGTCAGGGCGAAGTCGCGGACCTGGAGTACCTGAAGGAGTTGGCTGATACCGTGAAGATCACCAGCCGTTGTGGGCTCGGACAGTCGTCGCCCCACCCGATCCTCTCGACACTCACCAGATTTCGGCCCGAGTACGAGCGGCGTTTGAGCTCGGGAGGCGACGGGAACATCGCCGCGTTCGATCTAGGCGCGTCGATTTCAAAGGCACGGTCATGAGCGGAACGATCACACTGAATATCGACGGTACGAATATCACAGCCACGTCAGGCCAGACCGTGCTCGAGGCGGCCGAGAACGCCGGCATCTACATCCCTCGCCTGTGTTTCATGAGAGAACTCAAACCAGCAGGCTCGTGCCGCGTGTGTACGGTCAGAATCAACGGCCGCACCGCCGCGGCCTGCACTCAACCTGCAGCCGCGGACATGTTCGTCGAGAACGACACCGAGGAGTTGCGCAAACTGCGGCGCAACATCATCGACATGTTGTTTGTCGAGGGAAACCACTTCTGCATGTTCTGCGAGAAGAGCGGTGCCTGTGAGCTGCAAGCGCTGGCCTATCGATTTGGAATCACCGCACCGAAGTACCCCTACCAGTTTCCAAAACGAGACCTGGACGCGACTCATCCATCGATCATGATCGATCGGAATCGCTGCATCCTCTGCGGACGTTGTGTGCGCGCCTCGAAGGCGTTGGACGGCAAGCACGTCTTCGACTTCGTGGGCCGCGGGCCCGGCAAGCGGCTTGCCGTCGATTCCGAGCAGGGCCTCAGCGGCACGAAGGCCGACGGGAACGACCGGGCGATACAGGCCTGTCCAACAGGCTCGCTTCTCACCAAGCGGATCGGCTTTCGTGTTCCGGTCGGCCAGCGCCGGTTCGATCGATTGCCGATCGGCTCGGATGTCGAAGCACCACGAGAGGGGAAGTGAGGCCAGCATGGTGAAACCGAAGGTCGCGACGACGTCACTGTGTGGTTGCTTCGGCTGCCACATGTCGTTCCTCGATATCGACGAGAGAATTTTGCAACTGGTCGACTTGGTTCACTTCGATCGCTCGCCGATCAACGACATCAAACGGATCGAGGGGCCCGTCGAGATCGGGTTGATCGAGGGTGGCTGCGCCAACGAAGAGAATGTCAGGGTGCTGCGCGAGTTCAGAGAGCACTGCAAGGTTTTGATCTCCGTCGGCGACTGTGCGATCAGCGGCGGGGTTCCGGCTCTTCGCAACATGATTCCCTTGAGTGAGTGCTTCAGTGAGGCGTACCTGAGTGGACCTACGGTGTGCAATCCCAGCGGCACGATTCCTAGCGATGCCGAAATCCCGCAGCTCTTGGACAAGGTTTATCCGGCTCACGAGGTGGTGAAGATCGACTACCACTTGCCGGGCTGCCCGCCCAGCGCCGACACACTCTGGGAAGCGCTGAGCGCGCTGCTCGAGAACCGGCCGATCCAACTCCCGTACACGTCGGTGAGATATGACTAAGAGAATCGTCATCGAGCCGGTGACGCGAGTCGAGGGGCACGGCAAAGTCTCGATCTTGCTCGACGAGGACAATCGTGTGGAGCAGGTGCGGCTGCACATCGTCGAGTTCCGCGGCTTTGAGCGGTTCATCCAGGGACGCCCGTTCTGGGAGTTGCCCGTGGTGGTGCAACGGCTGTGCGGAATCTGTCCTGTGAGCCATCACCTCTGCGCCGCGAAGGCCGTGGACGGCATCATCGGTGCAGAGCGGCTCACCCCCACCGCGGAAAAGATGC